>NZ_JBTNDH010000018.1:0-78801 GCF_054511095.1 Arthrobacter sp. TMN-49
CTTCCGGCGATGACATTTTCTCTAAAAAAGCTTCATTAATTGATGAAGACTCCATCGGTATCGCAACTCCAAAAGGTATGGAGTGTTGCAACGATCCCTGTAACTCGCCCATTCCGACGGCGAATCCAACAACTGCGACACAGATTTCTGGCAGTTAGCCCCAATACCGTTTACTTAGCGCAGTTGTGTTAATATTTTTGCATGGCGCGTAGTGGATGGGCAACCCCGGAGGGTCCTGAACGGTTGAGTGATCATGTCTCATTGGGTGTTTTGACGAGAGTTTTTACTCCTGGTGTTGTGGATGCTGTGATCGAGCGGGCCGGGGCTGGTGAACAGCGCAGCCGCTTGTTGCCGTCGCGGTTGATGGTCTATTACGTGATGGCCCTAGCGCTATTTTCCTCTGGTTCCTATGAGGAAGTCATGCGGTCCTTGCTGGCTGGGCTGAAGTGGGTGACGGGCCGGTTCCGGCCGTGGCAGGTGCCGACGAAGGCGGCGATCTTCAAGGCTCGCACCCGGTTGGGCTCCAAGGTGATGATTGAGTTGTTTGCCGAAGTTGCCAATCCCCTGGCTGTCCGCGGCGGCCCGGGATTCCTGTCCTCGTGGCGGTTGGTCAGCGTTGACGGGACTTGCCTGGATATCGCCGATTCGCCCGTCAATGAACGGTTCTATGGGCGTCCGGGCACGAAAACGGAGATCAAGAGCGCCTTCCCGCAGGCCCGTGTGCTGGGCTTGGTGGAGTGTGGAACGCATGCCGTGATTGGCGCCGTGGTCTCCGGCTACTCCACGGCCGAGCAGGACATGTATCCGGGCCTGCACGCGGAACTTGATTCGACCATGCTACTCATGGCTGATCGTGGCTTCTTCAGCTACCGAGCCTGGGTGGACAGTGCCGCAACGGGGGCTGCGCTGTTATGGCGGATGAAGAAGAACAGCGTCCTTCCCGTGGAAGCGGAACTGCCGGATGGCTCCTACCTTTCAACCCTTTATGCCGATGCCAAGGCCCGGCGCAATACTACGGATCCGATCCGGGTTCGGGTCATCGAATACACCGTTGCCACGGGGGAGCATCTGAGCGAGTTTCGGCTCATCACCACCGTTTTGGATCCCACCGCGGCCAGCGCCCAGGACCTCGCCGAAGCCTACGCCCAGCGCTGGGAAATTGAGTCTTGCTTCGATGAACTCAAAACCCACCAACGAGGCCCTGGCATGGTGCTGCGGTCAAAAACCCCTGACGGCGTCCTCCAGGAAATCTACGGCTACCTATGCGTGCATTACGCCATCCGGTCCCTCATTGGCGCCATCGCCCAGGACTTCGACGAGGACCCCCTAGGGTTTTCCTTCACACGCACCCTCCGGGCTGCCCGGCGATCACTCGCCGAGCGCCCGGCTTTTTCCCCCTCAAAAGCTAACTGAAGCCTTCGCGAACTTCTGCCAAGAAGTCCTCCACGAACTACTACCACCACGCCGGCCCCGCATCAATCCACGCGACGTCAAACGCAAAATGTCCGGATGGCCACTCAAACGCATACCCAAAACGGGCTAAGTAAACGGCATTGCAGTTAGCCCAGAATTGCTTTCCGCACAGCCGCACTGAGTTGCATGGCTCGGCCGCCCGTGCCGCCTTCCTCGTTCCACGCCGGAACGTAGCCAAAGCCAACCCCGTACAGGGGGTCCGCCAATCCTAAAGCCGCGTTGGCGCCGTCGTGCCCAAAGGCTTGAGCGCTGCCGAAGTCCATGCGCGGGTGCGACTTCATAAAGGTGATGGCGAAAGCGCCCGTGTCGCAAAAAACCCTGTCCACACCCCACACCTGCTCCTCGCTCATGAGGGCAATGGTCTCCGGCGTGAGATACGCGTCCCGTCCCTCGATCCCGGTGATGGCGCCGGCGTAGACACGGGCCAGGCCGTCGGCAGAGCCCACTCCGGCACCGCTAGAACTACCCGCGGCGCGGATGCTACGAATATTGGGCAATTCCAGCAAGTTTCCGGCCTGCACATTGCCAGAAACCCCAGCAATGGAGCCCGGATCCGTAAAACTGGCAGGCGACTCCTTAGTATAGAGCACCGGCCGGAACCGCGGCTCCTCGGATTCAGGCAGGCCCAGGAACATATCCGCGGCAAAGGGCGCCCTGATACGTTCTTCGTACAGATCTTGCAGCCGCTCACCGGTGACACGGCGGCACAGTTCTTCGAGGAATACACCCATGGTGAGGGCGTGGTAGCCAAAGGTGCCGCTTCCGGGGCGCCACATGGACGCCAATGCAGCCAGCCGGGCCGCCACCGCCGGCAAATCGTTGTACTCCTCCATGGCAAAGCCGCCCTGCACACCCACCAGACCGGCTTGGTGTGAGAGCAGCTGGCGCACAGTCACCTGGTGCTTGCCGTTTTGGCTAAACTCAGGCCAGTACGTGGCCACCGCGGCGTCCAGATCGATCAAGCCGTCCTGAACCAGCAGGCTGAACGCGAGCGCCGCAACACCCTTTGAGCAGGAAAACACGCCGGTCAGCGAATCAGCTGCGGAGTCCGGCCCGCCCACCAGGTCAACCACCTTGGCACCGTTGAGGTAGACGGCCAGTTGCGCACTGTAGCCGGGATCGGAGCTGAGCATGGAATCAAAAAGCTCCCGAACGGGGGCAAATGGTTCGGTGGTCAAGCCACGGGACGTAGTGGATACTGGCTGCTCTGTTGACGTCATGCACCCACTCTAAGGAACGCGCGGGCCGCTGCGCATTCCGCCCCGCTGCCGACACGGCATTTCAGCGGCCCAGTTCACAATAGTCCAGCAGCAATGCGGCAAACATGGAGTTGGCCCAGGAGAACCAGGGCAATAAGCCAGATGTAGCCCGGCGGCGTATGCGGGCTCCCTATCCCGGCTGCGTGGGTGCGCTTAAAGCAAAAACGGGTTCTCTGGGCTGAGAATGAAGGCACGGGCGGCAAGGTAGTACGGGTCGCCCGGGTCGATCCCACCCGTCGGCGGCAGCGTCGGCGGCGAGCTCGGCGTCATCGCTGGGCCGGAAGTCCGCCCAGGTCATGCCCTTGACGCCACGCCCCGGCCCCCTGCCACCACGTTGCAGGGTTTCACGGAGCAGCTCAGTGTGTTGCGCACGCCCTCATGGAAGATGCTGGCCAGTTCGGTTTCTCCTCAGCTGATGGAACACAACAGCATATTCGCACCCGGAGAGACTGCCCGCACTAGACTGACATTTCAGCGGCTCCGCTGCCCGCCCCTGGAAGGTTTGACGCACATGCATGACAAACACGGCCTGATCCAAAACCGGCTCAAGCGAGTCCTCACGGAACGGATCATCCCCGCGATCCACACCCCCGTTGCCCCGTTGGAGCTGAGTGCCTGGCATGTGGAAGGTGGCCAGGGCGAACCGGTTGCTCCTTCAGTTGCGCTGCCCCCCGCAGGACCTGCCGACGGTGTGGACTATCAGCCGTTCGCCGTGGGCCAGCAGTGGGGCCCGGCGTGGGGCACCAGCTGGATCCACGTCACCGGCACGGTGCCGCCGCAGGCCCGCGGCCACAAGGTGGAACTCGTGGTGGATCTGGGTTTCAGCCAGGCGTGGCCGGGTTTTCAGGCGGAGGGGCTGGTGTACCGCCCGGACGGCACAACAGTCAAGGCACTGAACCCGCTCAACACCTGGATTCCTGTCTCACAGCAGGCCCAGGGCGGGGAGACCATCGACATGTTTGTTGAGGCGGCGGCGAATCCTTTTGTGTTCACCGACAACCCCTTCATCCCCACCGCGCTGGGCGAGAAGTCCACTGCCGGCGACGCCCCGCGCTACACCATGAGCCGGGCCGACATCAACATTTTCAACACCGAGGTGTGGGAGCTGGTGGCCGATCTTGAGGTCCTGGACCAGCTCCAGGCCGAGCTGGATCTGGGCAACCCGCGCCGCTGGGACATTTTGTATGCGATCGAACGTGCGCTCGACGCCGTCGCACTGTCAGACATACCCGGCACGGCCGCCGCGGCCCGCGGACAGCTTGCCGAGGTGCTGGCCCAGCCAGCCAACGCCAGCGCCCACCAGCTCACAGCCATCGGGCACGCACACATTGACTCGGCGTGGCTGTGGCCCGTGCGGGAAACGGTGCGCAAGGTGGCCCGCACGGCCTCCAATATGGTGAACCTGCTGGAGGAGAACCCCGAGTTCCAATTCGCCATGTCCTCCGCGCAACAATACGAGTGGCTCAAGGAGCATCGGCCAGAGGTGTTCGCCAAGGTGAGGGACGCCGTGGCGCAGGGCCGTTTTATCCCTGTGGGCGGCATGTGGGTGGAGTCGGACACCAACATGGTGGGCGGTGAGGCCATGGCCCGCCAATTCACGTTCGGGCAGAGGTTCTTCCGGGAGAACTTTGGCATCGAGTGCCAGGAGGTGTGGCTGCCGGACTCCTTTGGCTACTCCGCCGCACTACCGCAAATTGTGAAGCAGGCGGGCGCCAAGTGGTTCCTGACGCAGAAAATCTCCTGGAACACCGTCAACAAGTTCCCGCACCACACTTTTAATTGGGAGGGCATTGACGGGACCCGGGTATTCACCCACTTCCCGCCCGTGGACACGTACAACGCCCAGCTATCCGGCGCGGAACTGGCGCACGCGGTCAACAATTTCCGCGACAAGGGGGCGGCAAAGACTTCGCTGGTGCCCTTTGGCTGGGGCGACGGCGGAGGCGGGCCCACGCGCGAAATGCTGGCCCGCGCCAAGCGCACCAAGAACCTTGAGGGCTCCGCACAGGTCACGATTGCTACACCCGCGGAATTCTTCACGGCGGCGCAGGCCGAATACCCCCACGCGCCGGTGTGGAAGGGCGAGCTGTACCTGGAATTGCACCGCGGCACCTACACGTCACAGGCGCTGACTAAACAGGGGAACCGCCGCAGCGAACATCTGCTTCGTGAGGCCGAGCTGTGGTGCGCCACGGCCGCCGTGCGCGGCCTGCTCGACTATCCCTACGCCGAATTGGACAGGCTCTGGAAGCTGGTGTTGCTGAACCAGTTCCACGACATCCTCCCCGGCTCCTCGATCGCGTGGGTGCACCGCGAGGCCGCCGCACAGTACGCGACGATCGCTGCCGAGCTCGAGGACATCATCGGCCCGGCGCTGCTCGCGCTGGCGCCGTGGGTCGATCCCCAAGCGCTCCCCGACCTCGCAAGCTCGGTTGGGGGCCCCTCGCGCTCGGGGCCCCAGGTCCAGCGTTTCGACAATGCCACGCTTTTCAACGCCTCCCCCTATCCGCGCCGCGGCATCGCCCCGCTCAGCGCAGGCGTCGCGGCGCCACCCACAACGAAGGTGACGGTGGAACGCGACGGAAGTGACGTCGTCGTACATAACGGGCTCATCAGCGTCCGCTTCGGGGCGGACGGCGTCATCAGCTCCATCCTGGACGTTGCGGCGGACCGCGAGCTGGTGCCGGCCGGGCAGGGCGCCAACCTGCTGCAGCTGCACGCCGACTTCCCCAATATGTGGGACGCCTGGGACATTGACGAGTTCTACAAGAACACTGTGACGGACCTTCGCGAACTGGATTCGATGGAGGTCACGATGCTGGGCGACCAGCCCGAGATCACCATCAAGCGCAGTTTCCGGAAGTCGCACATCGCCCAGCGGGTGCGCATTTCCCCGGATTCGAAGGTCATCACGGTCTTCACCGACGTCGACTGGCACGAGCAGGAGACGCTGCTGAAGGCCGCGTTCCCGCTTGATGTGCACGCCGACCATGCCCGTTTTGAGACGCAGTACGGGCACATCCAGCGCGCCACGCACGAAAACACGTCCTGGGACAACGCCCGCTTTGAGGTGTGCGCACACCGCTGGGTGCATGTGGGCGAGCCAGGTTTTGGCGCGGCCGTCATCAACGATTCCACCTACGGGCACGACGTTTCCCGCCATCCCGGCGCCAACGGCTCAAGCTTCACCACCGTTCGCCTCTCCCTGCTGCGCGGGCCGCGTTTTCCCGATCCGGAGACGGATCAGGGCCCTCATTCCTTCAGCTACGGGCTCGTGGTGGGCGCAGACGTCGACGATGCCGTGGCGGCCGGTTATGAGCTGAACTTGCCGTGGCGCGGCGTGCCAGCCGATGGTGCCGCCGTCGAACCCCTGGTCAGCACCGATACGCAGGCCGCGCTGATTGAGGCCGTGAAGCTGGCCGACGATGGCAGCGGCGACGTCATTGTGCGGCTGTACGAGCCCCTCGGTGCCCGCGCCTCGGTGACGCTGAATACGTCCTTCCCGGTGGCCGCCGTTGCGGAGAACAACTTGCTGGAACAGCCCTACGACGCCGGCTCCCTCACCGTTTCAGCGTCCGGCGCCGGCACGATCCGGCTTGCCCTGCGTCCCTTCCAAATTCTGACTTTGCGTGTGCAGAGGGGCAGTAAATGACACCCGCCAATGCCGCAACCCCTTCACGGTCCGCCCGGGCCAATCCCCTGCGCTGGGGTGTGAACTACACCCCCAGTGAAGGCTGGTTCCACTCGTGGCAGGACTTTGACCTGGACGCCGTGCGGGCTGACTTTGAGTCGATTGCCGCCCTTGGTCTGGACCACGTGCGCATTTTCCCGCTGTGGCCGCTGCTGCAACCGAACCGCTCATTGATCCGCCCGGCCGGCATCGCCGATGTGGGCAAGGTGGTGGACGCCGCCGGCGAATTCGGGCTAGACGTATCGGTGGACGGCCTGCAAGGTCACCTCTCCAGCTACGATTTCCTGCCTGCCTGGGTGACCAGCTGGCACCGCCGCAACATCTACACCGACGCGTTGGTGGTCGAAGCGGAGACTGCGCTCATCACGGCGCTGGCCGCCGAGGTCACCTCCCGCCCCAATGTGCTGGGCATGACTGTGGGCAATGAGACCAACCAGTTCGCTGTGGCACGGCACCCGGACCAGCAGCTCACCTCGCCGGATGAAATGCGCGAATGGTTCAACACCCTGCTGGCTGCGGCCCGCAAGGCCTGGCCCACGGGCATGCACCAGCACAGCTTTGATGACAACGCCTGGTTTGTGGACAGCTGCCCGGTCACGCCACACCACGCAGCCACCCTGGGCGACGTCACCACTGTGCACTCCTGGGTGTTTGTGGCCGTGGCGCACCTCTTCCCGCAAGGCCACCCGGCCCGCACCCTCTTTGCCGACTACCTGATCCAGCTGGCCGACGCCTATGCCGATGACCCCGCCCGGCCCATCTGGTTGCAGGAAATTGGTGCCCCGTACCCCGCCGTTCCGTTCGACGGCGCGGGCGACTTCCTCGAGCAGAGCCTGCGCCCCGTACTAGACACGCCCAATCTGTGGGGTGTCACCTGGTGGTGCTCGCACGATGTCAGCCGCAAGCTGGCCGACTTCCCGGAGCTGGAATACACCCTGGGCTTGCTGGATTCGCAGCGCCGCCCCAAGCCTGCCGGGCTGCGCCTGGCCGAGCTGATCGCCGCAGAAAAAACCAATCCCACAGCCATCTCGCCGCGCACCTCGGCGCTCTCCTTCGACCCGGGCAATGAAGCCACGGGCGTTGGCCGCTCAGTGGCCGACCCCGCCGAAGAGCTTTTCGCAGCCTGGTTAGACGTGGCCGCCACGGGGGCGAAACCCGCCCTGGTGCGTTCCGCCAAGACCTCCGACGCCGGATACCTCGCCGCCCGCGGGATCACCGAGGTACGCCGCTAACCTCCAACAATTCAACAGCCCCGGCATACACGTGTGTGCCGGGGCTCCTTGCGCCCTGGCACCCCGCGGCCCTGGGCTCGGACCCTCCCACTGGGAGCCCTAGCCCCCGCGCCTACCGGGGAGTAGGCTCTCATGAAACGAAGCGATGTCCCGGATCCACCGGCCTGCGGTTATCGCGCCGCTGGCGGAAGAGAGGAAGCCATGAGCGCAGACATTGATGCCGCCGGAGCGCAGGTCACTGCCGAGGATGCAAGAAAGGCCGCAGAGGCTGCACGAGAAACCGCGTGGGAGCGCCCCAGTTTTGCCAAGGGCCTGTACCTTGGCGACTTTAATGTTGGCCTCATCCACCCCCACCCAGTCTCCTCGGCCGCCGATACCGTACGTGGAGAAGCATTCCTGGAGCAGGTGGAAGCCTATGCCAGGACCATGGATGGCACCCGGATCGAACGGGATGCAAAGATCCCCAACGAGTATCTGGCCGGCCTAGCGGAGCTGGGCGTGTTCGGCATGAAAATCCCGGTTGAATACGGTGGTCTGGGCCTGAATCTGACGTACTACGGCAGGGCGCTGGCCATCCTTGGCAGTGTCCACCCCGCCTTCGGTGCGCTCGTTTCGGCACACCAATCCATTGGCGTGCCGGAGCCCGTCAAAGTATTTGGCACGGCTGAACAAAAACAAAGGTACCTTCCCCGCTGTGCGGCCGGGGCCGTCACAGCCTTTCTGTTGACGGAACCGGACGTGGGCTCCGACCCGGCCCGCATGGGCTGCCTCGCTGTTCCGTCACAAGACGGCTCGGAGTACATTGTGGACGGCGTGAAGCTGTGGACCACCAACGGCGTCATTGCCGAGCTTGTGGTGGTCATGGCCCTTGTCCCCTCCCGGGGGCCGGATGCGGCAGGGCGGCCGACCGGGGGGATCACGGCCTTTGTGGTTGAGGCCGACTCCCCCGGCATCACGGTGGAAAACCGCAACGAGTTCATGGGTTTGCGCGGCATCGAAAATGGCGTGACGCGCTTCCACCAGGTGCGCGTCCCGGCCGAGAATCGCTTGGGCCGCGAAGGCCAGGGCCTGAAGATCGCCCTGACAACCTTGAATACGGGGCGCCTGTCCATCCCGGCAATGGCAGCCGGTGCGGCTAAATGGTCGCTGAAGATCGCCAGGGAATGGTCCGGTGCCCGCACACAGTGGGGGCTCCCCGTGGGCCGGCATGAGGCTGTCGGCAAGAAACTGGCTTTCATGGCTGCCACCGCTTTCGCCCTGGAAGCCGTTTTTGAGCTGTCGGCTGCCTTGGCCGACACCGGCATGAAGGATGTGCGCATTGAGGCGGCGCTGGCCAAACTGTGGTCCTCCGAGTTCTCCTACAAGTGCGCCGACGAGCTGGTCCAGATTCGTGGCGGCCGCGGCTATGAGACTGCGGCATCCCTGGCGGCCCGCGGCGAACGTGCGGTTCCTGCCGAACAGCTCTTACGCGATCTGCGCATCAACAGGATTTTTGAAGGCTCCACGGAGATCATGCACCTGCTCATCGCCCGTGAGGCAGTTGACGCGCACCTGGCCGCAGCGGGCGATCTGGCGTCAACCACCGCAAGCCTGGCGGAAAAGGGCAAGGCGGCCATCGGAGCCAGCGGCTTCTATGCCAAATGGTTACCGCAGTTGGTGGTGGGAAAGGGTATGGATCCGCGGTCCTATAGCGATTTTGGCCCGCTCGCCAAGCATCTGCGTTTTGTGGAACGTGAGTCACGGAAACTGGCCCGGCAAACGTTTTACGCCATGGGCCGCTGGCAGGGAAAGCTTGAGTACAAGCAAGCGTTTCTGGCGCGGATAGTGGATATTGGTGCGGAACTTTTCGCCATCGCCGCCTGCTGCTCCCGTGCCGAGATGCTCCGGCTCAAGGACACCACCCAAGGCCGCTCGGCGGCGCACCTGGCAGACGCCTTCGCGTGGCAGTCCAGGCTTCGCGTCGAGGCGCTGTTCAGCGATCTCTGGCACAACACCGACGATTCGGATACGTCGTTGAGTGAGGAACTGCTGGCGGGGACGTTCACCTGGCTGGAGGAGGGAGTCCTTGACCCCTCGGAAGGCACCGGCCCCTGGATCGCCGATGCCGCCCCCGGGCCGTCCACCCACGAAAACCAGCACCGCAAATACCGCTGACAACTGCTGCCGGCGCCCTCGGCGCGGATACGGAATCCGCTGTGCCCTAGACTTGCCGGAAAGCTGGGCTATTAAAAGGGGGAACAAATCATGATGTCTGTTTCAAGCGAAATCCGGCGCCTCGCGTGGAGAACAAAATTCCTAACACTTACTGTGCTTGTCTACGGCTTTTGCCTTACGCTTCTGGCACTGCTATTTGGGCCGTTGCTCGGCAACGATGAATTTTCCACCTTCGCGAACTGGGCGAGCCCGATCCTCATGTTCGCCTACTTGGGCATCTTGTTCGTCCTGGCACGCAGAAATGTTAACCAGAACCGTCTGCGAATCCTGAATTCCCCAGCACCCGGAGCCTAGAAAGCGCAAAACCCCCGCAGCGTTGAACGCTGCAGGGGTTTTGCAAGGGTGTGTCTAGCCGTCGGTCTTGACGATGTAGACGTCGCACGGGGCGTTGTGGGACACGGCGTTGGCTACTGAGCCAAGGACGCGGGCCAGGCCCTGCATGCGGACGTTGCCCACAACAATCAATTCGGCATTGAGCTTGGTGGCCTCTTCGAGCAGCACGTCTGCCGGCTTGCCCAGGGCCGAGGAGTACTCAGTCTTGACACCGGAAATCTTCAGTTCCTCGGCGACACGCTGTGCAACACGCTCGGCCTCGTCGGCTGTGGACAGGAACCATTCGTCATTGCCGATGGCAACCTTTTCGGTCTTGTCCTCGCCGAAGGCTGTCACGACACGCAAGGTGTGACCCAAAGCCTTGGCCAGGTTAGCGGCAACGCGGGCAGCCTTCATGGACGTTGAGTTGCCGTCTACGCCGAC
The DNA here is from genome assembly GCF_054511095.1 of Arthrobacter sp. TMN-49. Taxonomy (NCBI): domain Bacteria; kingdom Bacillati; phylum Actinomycetota; class Actinomycetes; order Micrococcales; family Micrococcaceae; genus Arthrobacter; species Arthrobacter sp. TMN-49. The sequence goes on from NZ_JBTNDH010000018.1 coordinate 10,626, forward strand.
AATGATGATTCCAGCCATTATTCATCCTTAAAGTATTACTCTCCACAACACCAGTGCTTTGCGCACCGGCGGAATTCTTGTCCCCCACTTTAGCCACAAAAGCTCGCTAGTAGGCCTGAACGTGGGCGAACTTACCCGCCTATTACTTGGATTTTTGGCAAATGACGCCAAAGCGCTCTCTTTCCGCCCACCGTGCCCATCCACAGCATCGGCAAGAATCTCCAACACGTGGCGGTAGTTTTCGCCGGTGGCCCGCGTCATCCCCACCCCTGGTCCGGGTTTGTTCAGTGGCACCCATGGCGCCCGTGACGTCCCGCAGCAACTGCCCCGTCAAGGCCCGCGTGCCCCCACAATGTGACTGGCCTGCACCGACATCTTTGCCCCACCATCATCAATAGCTAGTTCGTGCAGGTGCGTCGGGCGATGGCGTGAGGCACGTTCAGGACCAGTCTTATGGGCACCCCGGCGCAACGCAACATCGGCGGGTCCTCGCTTTGCAAGGGTCCCGCGCTTTATGCTGAGCGAATCACTAACAACGGCGTTGGGAGCCCCATGACTATCTCCACAGCAGATCTCTATGACGAACGAGGACCGGAGCTGGCCTCCGTGTCAGTACAATTTCGGGATTTTGGTGCCGTAACCGCCTTTAGCGGACCGGCACGCACCATCCGATGCTCGGCGGACAACGCGCTCATCAAGACAATGTTGGCGACCCCCGGCCGGGGCGCCGTCCTGGTGGTCGACGGCGGCGGCTCCCTAGAGAACGCCCTCTTGGGGGACATCATCGCCCAGTCGGCGGTGGATCATGGCTGGTCCGGGGTGATTATTTACGGCGCTATCCGCGACAGTGAAGTGATTCGGACGCTTCCGCTGGGGGTGAAGGCCCTCGGCACCAACCCGGCCAAGAGCGCCAAGCACGGCATTGGCCGTCAAGATGTCCCCGTGCATTTGGGCCGCGTGACCATCACCCCCGGAGACATGGTCTATGCCGACCCCGACGGAATACTTGTCACGAAAGCCTCCACCTAGGTGACGCTGGCGCAGCCGCCAAGTACTGGCGCCTGCGTTGGTGCCGGGGTCTAGTCGGCATCGACGCCCCATGCCACCTCAAGGACCACATCACCTTCATCACGCAGTTCCGTTCCGTCCTGGGCGACGGCCATGACGGCCATGGCACTGACCACCGGACCCCCGCCGGCAACGTCCAGTTGGGTGACTGTGTACTGGGATTGCCACTTCGCGTAGCCGGCCGGGGCAAGGGCGCCCACCTTCAACTCTTCGATGGCAGGCGAACTACTGTAGCGCAAGTGTGCCATATTGGCGTTGCTCAGCGACATCAGCACCAGGCGCACGTGTTCTAGCGGTTCGGACCCTTCGTTGATGACATAGCTGGTGAAGGTGACAAGCTGGCCCAAACCTGCCACCGCCGAGCACGTCGTGTGCAGCAGGGTCAGCCCCCTGCGCGGCATGACCTCAGGCGGCTGCGCCTGACCGACGTACGGTTCGGGTTGCTTCAACATGCCTTCTCGATCCACGCCAACTCTCCTTACAAGGAATCCCTAGCTCCACTTTTAAAGGGAGCACCAAGTCAAGAGACTGTGACGCGGTTTCTCGAGAAACATTTCACAAGTACTAACTGCGAAAGTGTCCGGGCCCCAGAAGTGGCCGCAGCTGGGCCCGCTTCGCCGCAGAAATCCTTACCAGCGTACCGTTCGTCGCATCAAGGAAGACCAGCACCGTTTCGGCAACAACACATTGGGCGGCCGTGACGGGATCAAAAATGGCGTAGGCAACCGTGAAACTTGCGCCCTTGATGGCACTGATCCACACCTCCACCCTGGCGGGAATATTGCGGTAATTGAGCGGCGTCAAATACTTCACCCGGTGTTCGGCCACCAGCGCCTGAGTGTTTTCGGGCAGGTCAGCAAACACGGGCCGGGCCACGGCAACACCGTGAAGGCCCGTGCCTGCCGGCGGGCCGAAGGCATGCACCCGCGCCTCCTCCAGGATCCGCAAGACCTCAACATTGTTGATGTGCCCATAGGCGTCCATGTCTCCCCAGCGCATGGGCACCTGCAGCGTCAGCCGGCTGACGCCGTCGACCTCGTGATCGTTAGCCGCCATCTAGTCCCCTTCCCTTGACGTAGCTGCCGGCACGTGTGCCTGCCCGGACGCCTTGGTGTCGTGTGAAGGCTTGCGCGTCGTCACTGGTGCACGGGCCATTCCCGGTTCAAGATGGCGTAGTGACGCAGCGTGATCCACTCGCCCTTGCACCAATCGGCTTCCACGAATTGTGCTTCCAAACGCATGCCCAGCCGAGTCATCAGAGCGGCCGATTTTTCATTGCGGTCATCACAGATGCCCTCCACCCGGTGCCAGCCAAAGTGGTTGAAGGCAATCTCCAACGCGGCGGTGCACGCGGCAAACGCAATGCCACGGCCCTGCACGGCGGGGCTAAAAACAAATCCAATCTCGCCCCGGAGCGGATTGGCAGCGTCCCACTTCAACAAAACTTCCCCAACAACCTCATGAGAGGGCCCGTATTCAACGGCTAGGTCCAGCCACTGCCCCGGGATACGCAACGCCCTTTGGGCCACCATGGCGGACAGCGTCAGTTCGGTGTCGGCCACTGTATGCGGTGGGTGAGGCAGGTAGCGGGCCACCGGCGCAAGAGATCTATAGTCGTTGATTGCCGGCACATCCGCCATGGTGACAGGACGCAGGCGTGCGCCCTGTGCTGGGAATGGGTAGGGCGGTTGCACCGGGACGGTGTCAGCAACTAAGGACATGTTCAGATCCTAGTGGGCAATCCATATTCCGTACCCAGGCCCACCCACGCCCCGCGCACGCCACCCAACAATCGGAGAATCTGGGCCTTGGGCCCCGCCCGGGATTATCCGGGCATTTTCGCGGGAAACAGTCAGAGTCCTTCGGTAGCATGAGCCCATGCCTGTTGCTTCAACTACTCGACGCCGTGTGGAACTTGTCCTGGTTCCACTGGTGGCTGCCTTCTGCATGTCCTTGATCATTGGCGCCATTGTGCTTGATCGGGATGTCCGCCCTTGCTCGGCACCCAATTGGGAAAACCACCTCACCCTTACCTTGAGCGAGTCCGCCAAGGCCGCAAGCGTCACGGCTTGCTCCGGCAGCGACTGCGTCCCCATGGCCCCCACTTTTGCCCAGGGCGCCACGGGAAGTACCCGGCTGCTGGCCCATCAAGAGGACGGTTCCTGGCGGCTCAATGTGGGATCGCAACCGCCCACAGCCATCAGTTTCAGGGTTTTCGATCGGGCCGGCAATGTGCTCGCCGCACAATCAACAGCACTGAATTGGACGCGCGTGACCGGCAATGAACGCTGCGGTGGCCGCATGGCGGAGATCAAGATGGGCTTGAACGTCCCGTAAGGCCCCTGTTACCGGTTCAGGAAGTGAATCAACACCCCTGCGGCCCATGTTCCCGCCGCCAACGAGGCGCACCCGAACTCGACCAAGATACCCACCCCGGTGGCTTTGAGGGCGGCCACAGAGGAAGAGACGGCCGGGCGCACCTCCTTCTGCCGGGCAAATTCTGAAAGAAACAAGCCCACAGCGAAGCCCACCAGCAGACCCACCACAGGGATCACGAAGAAGCCCACCACCCCCAGCACCAACCCGATCACCACAGACCTGCCCGGAATGGCGCGCCGTTTCATGGCCCGCCCCGTCAAGACGGCACTGGACACCATTCCGACGGCAACAAAGAGTATAGCGATGCTGAAAACTATCCAGCCCAGCGGCGAACCAAGTACCAGCGCCCACACCAGCACACTGACGCCAATGAGCAGGCTGCCAGGGAGGACCGGAACAATGACTCCGGCAGCTCCCACGGCAATAACTAAGCCACAAACAATTGTCCAGATGATCTGTGCGTCCATCCTGCAATAGTGTCACTCATTGATGTCCGCCACGCTCCACGCACGCCCCGCAGTCTCCTGCACCGGTTCCGGCGATGGCTTAACGGTTCACAATGCCCGGGATCGCGCACCCTCAGCCTAGACTTTCACAGTGACCACTGTGCAAAAAAACCTTCCGCCCGCACCGGCCAATCCGCGCCGGCGGACAGTCGTTCAGCGTGCCGCAACAACACCTGCGGCTCTTTCGGCACTGGTGGGGGCCCTGGCCATGGCGGTGTATTCGGCCTACTCCTGGCTGCAGTGGCAAAGCTTCACCATCCGCTCCTGGGACTTGGGTATCTTCACCCAGCTGGCCAAGGCGTACGCCGACTTCAGGCCTCCCGTGGTGAGCCTGAAGGGCGAAGGCTTCAATCTTCTGGGCGACCACTTCCACCCCTTGCTGGTGCTGCTGGGGCCCGTGTACCGCCTGTTCCCCAACGCTTACACCTTGCTTGTTGTGCAGAACGTGCTGCTGGCCATCTCGGTTGTTGTCATGTGCCACTTTGCGATCAAGCGGTTCGGCGCCATGACGGGTGTTTGCCTTGGTGTTGCCTACGCCCTCAGCTGGGGCTTGCAGTCGGCCGTTGACGCACAGTTCCATGAAATTGCCTTCGCCGTTCCGCTGTTGGCCCTGTCGCTCGTGGCGCTCCTGGAGGAGCGGTGGCGTTCAGCCTGGGTTTGGGCTTCACTCCTGGTCTTTGTCAAGGAAGACTTGGGCCTGACTGTCTTTGTCATTGGCCTGGTCATGGCATGGCGGGCCCGCACGGCGGCCGGTTTGTGGCTTTCCGTCTGGGGTGTGGGCTGGTTTATTCTGGCCACCAAAGTCATCTTGCCGGCCATGAACCCCGGAGCTGAGTGGGCTTACCAAAGCCAACTCAACATTGCCGGGCTGCTCAGCGACCCGGCGTCACTGTTCCACCCGGACAAGGTCGCCACCGTCCTGTTGCTGATTGTCATCACCGCGGGCCTGTGCCTGTTCTCGCCGTTGACGCTCATCGTATTGCCCACCCTGGCCTGGCGTTTCCTCTCGGAGCTGCCCGTTTATTGGGGCCAGGAGTGGCAGTACAGTGCTGTCCTGATGCCGGTGGTTTTCTGCGCCGCCATCGACGCCCTGTCCCGCCGCACGGTGCTCAACTCGGCCCGGCTGCGGCTGCTCATGGGAGCCACCCTTGCGCTGATTGCCGTGGTGCTGACCAGCCAATACGCCTTGGGAAAACTGGCCGATCCGGCCAAACACTTCCCGCTCACAGCCGTCGCGTCCTCGCACAGTGCGCTGGCGGCCGTGCCCGACGGTGTCACAGTTGAAACAGATATTTCCCTGATGAGCTACCTGGCTGACCGCACGGAAGTGTATTGGATCGGGAACAAGAATCCCGCCCCGGACTATGTTTTGATGGACGTCTCCGGCCGCCCCGGCCTGTCCCCCACGGCTACCGCCGCTGAGGCTGAAGCCCGCTTCCCCGGCACCCGCTTTGCCACTGTGTATGCTGACGGCCGCTACCAGGTGGCGAAACAACAATAGCCACCGTTGCCTCCCACGGCCCGAGGACGACGCCGGAACGTGAGTCCCGCCGTCGTCCGCTAGCTAGGCGCGGGCAGCAGCAAGGTCAACAAAGACTGCCCGGTTCAGCTCAAAGGATTCCGCGGCGAAGGCCACGATGGCGTCCTTCTGGGCACGGCTGAAGTCAGTGCTGTCCAGGCGTTCGCGGTAGCCATCCTTGTACGGTTTGGGCTTGGCGATCTCGTTGAATGCGTAAAAGTTCAGCCCTTCATCGGCGATCCCGTAGTGGCGCTGAACCATGCGCGAGATGATCACACCGCCGGACAGATCGCCCATGTAGCGCACATAGTGGTGGGCCATCAGGAATTCAACGGACTGCCCACCCAAAGCCGTCAGGGTTGCTGCGTAGGCGGCCGTGGCGGGGACAACGGCAATCCGACCGTCCACCAGCTGGGCTTCCCAATCGTCGCCATGATGGTAGCTCATGTCGGCCTCCAGGGCGGCAACCCGCGCCAGTTTCGGGTCGATGAACGCACCCAGTTGCGGGTGGTCCGCATGGGCGGCCAGGGCTTCTTCCAGGGCACGGTAAATGATCAAGCTTTGGTCCAGCAGGCTCACCAGGGCCGGCGCATCCAGGCCGCCAGCCATCAACTCCGCCACAAAGGTCGATTCCTCGGCCGCCTGGTGGGCTGCTGCGGTGTGGTTTTTGAGTTCCTGCGACAGCGTCTCGCAGGAGCCGGGCGGGACAGCATGAACATCTGGTGCTGACAAAACGGACTCCGTAGTTAGGTAAAGGTACCCTTAGCCAATCAGCTTTACTGACATTGTGTCAAGGGATTGCCGACACGGTGTCAGTGGAAGCGGCAGTAGGGCAGCCCCGTCAGTCAACGCCCTTGATCTTCACCACGAAGACGGCACCCAACAAGCCGATCAGGGCCGCCGCCACATACAACGTCACATAGCCGCCCAGGACTGTGACCAAGGGCCAGGCGATGAGCGGGGCAATGACCTGCGGCAGTGAATTGGCAACATTGATCACGCCAAGATCCTTGCCCCGGCTCTCGGGATGGGGCAATACCTGTGTCAGAAGAGCAAAGTCGACGGCCAAATAGGCCCCGTAGCCAACTCCCAGAACGGCGGCTCCAATCAACGCGCCCGTCCAGGTGGGCGCAAAGGCCAGAATCAGGGCCGCCAAGGCAATGACCGCCGAGGACCCGATAACAAATGGCTTGCGCCGGCCCACTTTGTCGGACCAGCGTCCGCCAATCACGGCGGTGACAAGGGTCAAGACCGCGTAGACGCCGGTGAGGATCAGGACACCAAATTCGGGGTTCGCAAAACCAACTGCGTCGCGCAGGAAGAACAGCAGATACAAGGTGACCATGTGGTTGCCCACGTTGACCAGGAAGCGGGTGATCCAGGCCCAGGCAAAGTCCGGGTAACGCCGCGGGGAAATCCAGAATCCCTTGATGAAGGCCGCCCAGGTGAACGGCACCCTTTCCCCCCGTGGCAGCACAATGTCATTGGAGTAGAACAGGTACGGCACCATCCCGGCCACCAGGGCAACGGCGCACAGGACGTAGCCGAGCGCGAAGTTCCCGGCCACCACGGCACCCACCGCGGCGCCCAGCAAGATGCCAATCACCGTGCCCATGGAGGCCAGCCCGCCAATGGTTCCCCGCTGATGGACGGGGGCCTGGTCGGGAACGGCGGCAGTAATCGCAGCGAGGGCGCCGTTGCAGCCCAGTTGGACCAGGCACCACAGCAGCATCATGGCGGCAACGCTCGGGGCAACTGTCAGCCCCAACAGGCCTATGGTCCCCAGTAGGGCCCCGATGAAAACCCACGGAACACGTCGGCCAAAGCGGGAGACGGACCTGTCACTGAACGTGCCAAAGAGCGGGTTCGCCACCAGGGAGACGGCGGCTCCGGCCCCCGTAACAAGGGCAAGGATGCCTTCCTTGCCCGCCTCGTCAATGGCTATGGCCTGTTGCCCCAACAGCACTTGGATGGGACCAAAAAAGGAGGTGTTGATGCCGACGTTGACTAAAATGACGGCGAAAATCCACTTCTTGCCCACGTCGTCGGTGGGCTCGGCAAACGCCGCCTTGGCCGCCGTCGAGCCGGAAGAGGTTCCGGTCCCCTTGGATGTGGTCATGTCCCCCAGCTTTCGCAGGTCCTTTGTGTGGCGCCAGTATGACGCACCAGTGGTTTAGCTTCGCAACAGCTTACGTGGCTTTACCCGAGTTGCGCCCGAACTTCCTCTATGACCCGCAGCGCAGCCACGGAGTCCGCGGGGTTGACGGGGACGTCTCCACCACGGAGCAGTGCGTCCGCCAAGAGTTCGTAGAAGCGTCCAAAGCTGGCCTGCTCGGTAGGTACCGGCTCCAGTGCCCCGTCCCGACCCAGAACACCCCAGTTCTCGCTCGGATCCACCCCGTAGCGCGGGTCACCCGGCAGGATGCCGGCCAGGAGCTGGGACTCTTGAACGTCGGCGTGGCGTTTCGTGTAGGTGGCTTCGGATCCCACCACGCGCAGGCGCGGGCCCGGTTGGGGAGCGTTGAGGCTCATCCACAGATGGGAAATGACCCCGCCACCATGTTCCAGCGCAACAAAGACGTCGTCGTCGGCCGGTTCTTCTGACCGGCGGGCCGCCACCTCGCCATAGACGCGCTTGGCGGGACCAAAAAGTTCCAGGGCTTGGTCGATCAGGTGTATGCCAAGGTCAAAGAGGACGCCACCGCCGGCGGCAACGTCAGCCTTGGCCTTCCATTCCTTGGTGATGCTTGGCTGCCAGCGCTCCAGCCGCGACTCGAAGCGGCGGACCTGACCCAACCGTCCCTGCGCCAGCAGCTTTTTCAAGGTCAAAATTTCCGCGTCCCAGCGGCGGTTTTGGTATGTCGTCAACACCAGGCCGCGCTTCTGAGCCAGGGCAATCAGGTCCTCGCCCTCGGCGCTAGTCACGGTGAACGGCTTGTCCACCACCACCGCGCACCCTGCCTCCAGTGCGGCAAGGCTCAGGTCCGCATGTGTTGCCGGCGGGGTACCCACCACCACCAGGTCAATACCGTGGTGACTTCCCGGTGCTGCCCATGCTTCCCAGCCAACGACGCGGGCTTGGGGATAGGCTGCGCGGGCCCGGGCCTGGCGCTCCGGATCTGAGGTGACCACGACCTCGAGGGTGAAGTCGTGAAGCGAGGCTATGGCCGGGGCATGAAAAACACTGCCAGCATGGCCGAACCCCAGCAGGGCGGTGCGAATTCTCTGCGTCATGGCTCATACCCTACCGGGCGCGCTAAAGTATGACCCATGACCCTCGACGCACCCCGCATCAGCTCCGGCCTTGCCGCTTCGGAGCAACTTTCACTGGCCCGCGCCTTGGCCGACAGCGACGACGTCACAGTGTTTGTCGACGGCACCGCGCACCGCCTGGCACCCGAGGTGCGGGACGCCGTTGTGGACTTGCTGGCTAGGCTCTCGCGCGGCGATGCTGTGACGGTGGCGAGCGTTGCCGAACTGCTGACCACCTCGCAGGCAGCCGAGCTGGCTGGCATATCCAACACCTTCTTGCGCAATATGACCGACAGGGGCGAGATTCCCGTGCAGTATCGCGGCTCGCACCGGCGGATTCGCCGCCAGGACATCATGGCGTGGCTGGAGCGCCAAAAAATGCTATGACACAGCCCTAACGCTCCACCTCAGGTGAGGCGGGGCCGGCTGGCCCAGCGGGCAGCCTTCAACGCCAGGTGCAGCTCCAGGCGCACCCGCCCGGACAACGGGTCAGCCCCGATGATGCCGCGCACCCGCGCCAGCCTGTTGTAGACACTTGAGCGGTGCAGGTGAAGCTGCTCGGCGATCCTAGCCACGGCGCCGTCGCTGTCGTACAGCAATTCCAACACGGGGAACAGCTCCCTGGCGCCGTCGCGATCACGCAGCAACCGGTAGTACACACTGTCCTCGGGGTCGGCGGCGCCGCCGGCGAGAACCTCATAGACGCCTGCGCCGCGAACATCGAGAATGTCGCCAAGGGCCGGGTCCACCATGGCCGCCTGGGCGGCAATGTGCGACTCCGTATTGGCCGCCGGCAGGGCTCGCAGGGACACGAGGGGTTCGCTGATACCCATCACCACGTGCGACGGCGGGACACCTGTCCGCTTGGTCAGTTCCGCCGCGTAGCGCGACAGCACCGCGGCGTGGCTGCTGCGTCCCGGTGTGTGGCGAAACAACAGCGCCGAATGCGTGGCCAGCCCGGCACTGAACAAGGCCTCGTCCACACCAACGGTGCCCTGCAGGCCCGCGCTGCGGTGGATCAATGCCGCGGCCAAGGGGTCCGCGGCCCTGGGCGCGGCGGACGGCCCCGGGGAGCCCGGCGCCGCGTAGATGGTGGCCACTTGCCAGGGGCCGTTTTGGCGAATTTCGGGCCACTCGCCCAGGACGTCTATGGCGCGCTTGTCCCCGGCGACGGCGGCCAGAAATTGTTGTTCGCGCAGCTGACGGACACTGGATTCGGCCGTGTTGGAGTCCAACAACAGTGTGGCCAGCAGCTCCAGTGAGTCCCTGAACTGCGGCAATTGCGCCAGGATCGCGGTCGCACTTGGTTCCTGCACATCCTGCTGGACCCACAGGTAGCCCACCCGGAATCCGCGGACCAACAGGGGCACACAGACCCGGCCCAACATGCCCAGGCCCTCATTGGCGGGGATCACCACGGGCCGGACGGCGCTGGCAATGCCATGGGAAAGCTGCCAGGCACTGACGTCTGCCGGCACACGCTTGCTCAGCAGGAAGTTCACCCGCACCCTGTCGGCATGAGACTGGTTGGCGCTGTACGCCAGCAGGAGGCCATCAAGGTCCTCCAGGGACAGTCCGCGACCGAGCTGGAGGGCCAGTTGCTCCACGAGGACATCGATCTCCGGATTGGGCATGAAGTCAGCGTAACGGAGCAACACGACAGTAGGCGACACTTGAACCCGCAGCCCTCGACATCTGTCGAGACGATGTGAGGAAAATCCCCGCCATTACGGGATTTTGTGCCACCGGCGACGCTGAGAGGCTATGAACTAGTTCACAGGCGGGCCTTAGTGTTGTCAGTAGAGCAATAGCGTCCGGGCGCAGGCCCACCGTACCGAATTGAAGGACAAAATCATGATTATTGGCGTTCCCAAAGAGATCAAGAACAACGAGTTCCGCGTGGCCATGACGGCATCGGGCGTCCACGAGCTCACCCGCCACGGGCACACAGTCCTGATTGAACGCGGCGCGGGCATTGGCTCAAGTATTGCCGATGAGGAATATGTAGCCTCCGGCGCCGAACTGGTCGATGACGCAGCCGAGGTGTGGGGCCGGGCCGACATGGTGGTCAAGGTCAAGGAACCCATCAGCGTCGAGTACACGCATTTCCGTAAGGGCTTGATCCTGTTCACCTACCTGCACCTGGCTGCCGAGGCGGAACTGACGAAGGCGCTCATGGACTCCGGCGTGACGGCCATTGCCTACGAGACGGTGCAGATCGGGCGCACCCTGCCGTTGCTGGCACCCATGTCCGAGGTTGCCGGCCGACTCTCAGTTCAGGTCGGCGCCCAGTGCCTCACGGCACCGGCTGGCGGAAAGGGCATCCTGCTCGGCGGGGTCCCGGGCGTCCGGCCGGCCAACGTCGTCATTTTGGGCGCCGGCGTGTCCGGCACCAACGCAGCGGCCATGGCCATCGGCGCCGGGGCCGATGTGACCATTCTGGACATCAACATCGGCCGCCTGCAAGAACTTGACGCCCTGTACCAGGGCCGCTTGAAGACAGTTGCCTCCAACACCCTGGAAATTGAGCGCTCCCTGCTCGCAGCGGACCTGGTCATTGGTTCGGTGCTGATCCCCGGCGCCAAGGCACCCAAGCTGGTCACCAACGCACTCGTAGCCAAGATGAAGCCCGGTTCGGTGCTGGTGGACATCGCGGTGGACCAGGGCGGCTGCTTCGAGGACACGCACGCCACCACGCACGCCGACCCCACCTTCAGGGTCCACAACTCGGTGTTCTACTGCGTCGCTAACATGCCCGGCGCCGTCCCGAACACGTCAACCTACGCACTGACCAATGTAACCCTGCGCCACGCCCTCGCCCTCGCGAATTTGGGTGTTGTCGCCGCCCTGGAAGCAGATCCGGCGTTGGCTGCAGGCCTGAACGTGGCCGGCGGCCAGGTGACCCACCACTCGGTGTCCAACGCCCACGAGCTGCCCCTGGCGGCAGACTGGCGCCAACTGGTCTAGGCCGACCCCGCCCCTGACGCCGACGGCGTACCAGGATGGTGGGGCGGGTGAAATTTCATCCGCCCGCACCAGCCTGACACGCCGTCGGCGTTTTGCTGCCCTCGGGAAGCATCCTCGACACTGCCGTGATAGGACCGCAATGACATTGCGGTTCGACGCCCTTTGTGGCTGCGCGCTATCCCTTGCCGCGCCACAGGCATACGGTGGTTTCATGGGGATCTAAGGTCCCCATGGATTTCAGGGAGGCGTCATGCGTGAGGGCGGAAAAACGTCAGCAGCGGTACTCACGTGCGGCATGGTCCTGTTGCTCACCGGTTGCACGGGTGGCCTCCCGGCGGCACTCGAATCAACCGACACGGTAACAACCCAGTCGCCTGCGGGCGCCCCCACCCCCGCTGGCGAGGTCAGCGCCACCCGTGCCGCGACGTCGAGCCCCGGCGCGGCGTCGACCCGCGAAGCTACGTCTGCGACGGGCGGAAATGACCCGACAGTGATGACCACCTCGGCATCGGTGACAGTCTTCTACATTGCACAGGGCGACGCCGGGACTGCCGAATCCACTCTTGGCTGCGGGGACAGCGCGGTGGCCGTGACAAGTCAGACAGTCACCTTCACCGACCCGGTGGAAGGGGCGCTGCGCACCCTGCTGGCGAATCACTCCGCGACGATTGGACAGTCGGGGCTGAGCAACGCCCTGTGGCAATCGCAGCTGCGTGTGGACTCGGTGGACAGGTCCACCAACACCATCACGGCGCAGCTGAGCGGGACCCTCACACTGGGCGGTGAATGCGACATTCCCCGCGTGGATCAGCAGCTGCTGCGCACTGCCGCGCAGGCAGCCGGAGCCCCCGTAGCGATATTCGTCAACGGGAAAACGTTGAGTGATGCCTTGAGCCTGAAATAATATGCACGGTTGAAAAACTTTTGATGCCTATTTAGCAACAATGGTTATATCCTGAGCACGTGAACACTTCAAGCTCCGGCGCCAACGCTGCCGCCGAAACACTGTCCGAAGAAGCCGTCGACGCTCTGACCCGTGCCCAAAGTGGTGCCGCCACGGCTACCGTCGCCGCCACGCCCGCGCACAGGCACGAGGAGTTACTCTCGTCCCGAGCGGCCAACATCAAGCAATCAGCCGTGCGTGATGTGTTTGAGATTTCGATGCAAGCTGGCCTCGTGTCACTCGCCGGAGGCAATCCGTACTTGCAGTCCCTGCCGCTGGAGCGCCTGGCCGGCACGGCAGCGTCCATCATTGCCGAACACGGGCTCGAAGCATTGCAGTACGGCGGCGGGCAGGGCACCTTGGAGTTGCGCACCCAAATCTGTGCCGTCATGGCGGCCGAAGGGATTCTGGACGCGGACCCGGATAATGTGGTCATCACCGCCGGCTCCCAATCGGCTCAGGATGTTGCCGCCAAGGTCTTCTGCGATCCAGGAGATGTAATCCTCCTCGAGGACCCCACCTATGTGGGCGCCCTGAACACCTTTGAGGCATACGAGGTGGACGTCCAGGCAGTTCCAGGAGACGAGCACGGCCTCATTCCAGCAGCCCTGCGCAGCATCATCGCGGAGCAGCAGGCAGCGGGCAAGCGCATCAAGTTGCTCTACACCATCCCCAATTTCAACAACCCCTCCGGGGTCATGTTGGCACCTGAGCGTCGCCAAGAAATCGTTGATATATGCCGTGAAGCGAATATTCTCGTGCTGGAGGACAACCCGTACGGCCTGTTGAAGTTCGACGGCGTCCTGCCTGAGCCGCTGCGTGCGGCAAATCCCGAGGACGTGCTGTACCTGGGCTCCTTCTCGAAAATCTTCGCTCCCGGCCTGCGCATTGGCTGGGCCCTGGTGCCGGCACACCTCAAGCAGCGCTACTACTTGGCCAGCGAGGCTGTCACGCTGTGCCCGCCCACGTTTAACCAGCTCCTTGTCAGCGACTACCTGCGCAACTACGACTGGCAGGGCCAGATCGGCACCTACCGTGAACTGTACGCCGAGCGCTGCGCGGCCCTCCTGGCAGCCCTCGAGGAGTTCATGCCCGCGGAAGTGACCTGGACCCGCCCCGAGGGCGGCTTCTTCGTCTGGCTGACCATGCCCGAAGGCATCGACACGTACCCGCTGCTGTATCAGGGGATCGATGCCGGGGTGGTCTTCGTTCCCGGAGCTGCCTTCTCGGCGTCCCCCGGCCCCAGCAACAAGCTGCGACTGGCCTTTAGCGCCGTCCCGCCGGAAACACTGCGCGAAGGGGTCAAGCGATTGGCACCGGTCCTGGCCGCTGCCGTCGCCGCACACTAGCCCCCACCTTTGCAACTGACGATCCTCGCGCCCTCCCTAGAAGCGGGTCAGCGTGCCACAGCCCCGAACGATGAGGCCTTTCGTTGACGCCGGAATCTCCACGATGGTGTTTGCCGGGCCGTAGTAGTTCTCCGTGATTTCGCCGAACGACCCTCCGAAGCCGCTGAGAGTTTCCCAATAGCAGGAGTCCCCGCGGCCGGTAGCGTAGTAGGTTCCGGGCAGAATGTCGACGCCCACCCGGTAGGTGCCATCTGCCGTGATCTTGGACGCCCGGGCCCCGGTTGGAAGAACCGTGGTCCAGGCACCGCACCCCTGGGTGTTGAAACCTACGTCGCTGGCAGAGATCTGCACGTAGGTGCGGGCCGGGCCAAAGTAATTCTCATTGACGTGCTCGAGGCTCCCCGAGAACCCATTCAGGCGTGCCCAGTAGCAGCCCTGCCCGCCGCCGGTTGCCTTGTAGAGCCCGGGCTTGAGGCCCGAACCCACGCGGTAGGTGCCGTCGCGGCCGATCACGGTGACCGGCGGCATAGGCACATTGACGGCAGGACTCGCGACAACCTTGGAGTCATAGAACCGCTGGTAGGTTCGCACACGCACCGTGATCGACTTGCCGTTGTCCGCGGTTGCAAGCTTGTAGGCGCGGTTCCTGGCCCCGGCAATGGCAGCGCCGTTGCGGTACCACTGGAAGGTCACAGACGTCGGTGCCGGCGAGTAGCTGCCGTTGGTGGCGGTCAGGGCCGAACCGGCCTTCAAGGTACCGGTAATTCTCGGTGCCGAGACCGTCGCCACGGTGGCGTTGCGGACCAGGTTGCGGACTGTTGTTGTGGACCGTGAAGTGAAGCCGTCCTTGCGCAGCGTGAGCTTGACCGAAATATTCGCCCCGATGTAGCTGGAGCTTAGTTTCAGTGATGAACCCGTTGCGCCCTTAATGGCCACGCCATTGCGGTACCACTGGTATGCGGTGGACGTCGGGGCCGGGGACCAGGCTTGCGAAATCCTCAACGTCTGGCCAAACCTGTAGACGCCGGTGACAGTAACGGACTTGGTGGGGGTAAAGATTCCGGCGGAAATGGTCCGCGCTGCGGAGAACTTCTCGGCCGTCGCAAATCCGGCCTTGGTGGCCCTGACGCGTACCTTGAGCAATTTTCCATTGTCCGCAGCGTCAGTTGTGTAGCTGCGTCCCGTGGCGCCGGCAATCGCGGCCGCGCCTCGGTACCACTGGTAGGACAATGCAGCACCGGTGGGCGCCCAGTTGCCGGCGTTTGCGCTTTGAACCTGGCCAACCCGCGCCGTTCCCGCAATAGTGGGCACCGGCGCCGCGGTAAAGGTGCCCTGGGCCACTTCAGCCTGCTTCGACACCAGCACCAGCGGCTCGTAGCCCGAAAGCGAGAGCGTGGCCCTGGCCGAGAGCAGCTGGCCGGAGTCTGCCGCAGCGGCGGTGTAGCTGCTTGCTGTGGCGCCGGAAATTGCCGACGATCCGCGGTACCACTGGTAACTGGTGAGCGCCTTCATGCCGAACGGGCCCTGCCAGAGAGGCTCCGGCACGGAGACGGTCTGCCCAACCTTGGGCGTGCCGCCCACCAAGCCTGTCCAGGCAACGTTTCCGAACGTGCCAGCGCCAACGGTGACATCGGCGGCGGCGGCATCAATGCCGGGACCACCCTTGTCCACGGATGCCACAACGGTCAGGCGGATCGTTGCGCCCGCCAGGCTGTTGTCCAGCTGAAGGGTGGACGGCGTGCCCACGGGCAACGATTCAGAACGCACGGTTTCATCATTGGCGTCCCATGAATAGCGGAGCCAAGCGGCACCGCCCCACTCCCCGCCCGTCGAGGTGAGCGTGCCACCCACCACCGGATCACCCGCAATCACGGGCACGGCGATTCCGGCAACAGCGGCAGTATCGGCGCTGGCCGATGGCGTCGGGATCGTTTCCGGCTGGTCTGCAAAAGCAGCCGGGCCGACCAACAGGCCGGCAAGCAGAACGGCAACGCCGGTTGCGGCACCGACTGCCGTCATTCGATGCCGCACACGTTGTGCGCGACCCACTGTGGTTGATGTCAAGTTTGTCCCCCAAGTACCGGATCGGCGAGCCCGATCGAGACAATACTAAGGGGTGGCGGTGACATTGGTCATGCTGTTACATTCGGGGCTCCGCCAAGTCCAACCACCGCACCCCCCACTTTTGCAACTGACCCGCAGAAAACGCCGAAAATCCGCGCTTTTAGCGCGATTTTCGGCGTTTTCTGCGGGTCAGTTGCAAAAGGCTAGTCCAGGAGCAGCGCCGGTTCCTCCATGATGGCCGCAACATCTGCCATAAAGCGGGCCGAAAGGTCGCCGTCAACCACACGGTGGTCGAAGGATCCGCCCAAGGTGGTGATCCAACGCGGAATGACTTCCCCGTCCAGCACCCACGGCTTTTGCTTGATGGTGCCAAACGCCACGATGGCCACCTCGCCCGGGTTGATGATGGGCGTTCCGGTGTCGATGCCCAAGGCACCAATGTTGGTGACAGTCAACGAGCCGCCCTGCATGTCGGCCGGCTGCGTCTTACCGGCACGCGCTGTGGTCGCAAGGGAGTTCAGCGCAATGGCCAGCTCCTTCAAGGACAGGTTCTGGGCGTCCTTGATGTTCGGCACCATGAGCCCGCGCGGGGTTGCGGCGGCAATGCCAAGGTTCATGAAGTGCTTAATGATGATTTCGTCGCCGGTCCAGGTGGCATTCACGGACGGGTTGCGCGCGGCAGCCCAGATGACAGCCTTCGCCAGAATCAGCAGCGGCGAGACCTTGATGCCTTCAAAGTCGCGTGAAACCTTCAGGCGTTTGACGAACTCCATGGTGCGTGAGGCATCAACGTCCACAAAAATGCTCACATGCGGGGCCGAGAAGGCGCTCTCCACCATGGCCTTTGCTGTCGCCTTACGGACGCCCCTGACCTTGATGCGTTCTATGCGAGGATCGTCAGCCAGGCCCGTCCCTGTGGCAGGCGCCCAGAAAGTGCCGGCGCCGTCCTGTTCGGCCGTGCGCTGATCCTGGTAGCTGCGCAGATCCTTTTTGGTCACTTCGCCGCGCACACCCGTGGGTGACACTTCGCTCAGGTCGATGCCCAGGTCCTTCGCAGCCTTGCGCACGGGCGGCTTGGCCAACACGCGGTTGGGTCGCGCGGCCACGGACAGCGGGATGCTCGACGCCGGAGGCTGGGCAGGTGCCTGCTCCGCGGCAGGCGCCGGGACAGTGGCGGCCACAGCGGGAGCCGAGCCAGCCCTGGGGCGGCGCTTCACGGCGTCGGCCTTGGGTCCGGAACCGACCAGCGGCTTCATGACCTCGGCCTCAGACGCTGGCGGAGCAGAAGCAACAACCGGGGCAACCGCCGGGGCCGAAACCTCCGACCCGATGGCGATGATGGGTGTGCCCACATCCACCGTGTCACCCTCGGCCACCATCAGTTGGGCCACCATCCCGGCGTAAGGGGACGGTAGTTCCACAATGGACTTGGCTGTTTCAATCTCCACGATCACATCGTTGACGGCAACAATGTCTCCGAGCTTGACCTTCCAGGAGACAATTTCGGCCTCGGTGAGGCCTTCGCCGACGTCGGGCAGATTGAAAAGGAACAGGTTCGACATGGTGTTTGCCTTCCTAGAATGCGAAGGCGCGGTCCAACGCCTCCATCATGCGGTCGATGTCCGGCAGATAGTGTTCTTCAACGCGTGCCACGGGGTAGGGCATGTGGAAGCCGCCTACCCGAATGGCCGGGGATTCCATGGAGTAGAAGCAGCGTTCGCTAATACGGGAGGCAATTTCCCCGCCAATGCCGCCAAAGGTGGGAGCTTCGTGGGCAACCACCAACCTCCCGGTCTTGTTGACGGAGGCTTCAACCGTGTCAAAGTCAATGGGGGAAATGGAGCGCAGGTCGATGACCTCAACACTGTGCCCGTCCTCCGCTGCGGCATTGGCAGCGGCGAGGGCGACGGGGACCAGCGGGCCGTAGACCACGAGCGTCGCGTCGGTTCCTTCCCGCACCACGTGGGCCTTGAACGGGTCCCCCGGGGAGGTCTCGGTGTCCACCTCGCCCTTGAGCCAGTAGCGGCGTTTGGGCTCAAAAACAATCACGGGGTCCTTGCATTCAACAGCCTGCTGGATCATCCAGTAGGCGTCGTTGGCGTTGGACGGGGTGATGATGCGCAGGCCCGGCGTGTGGGCGAACAACGCTTCGGGCGATTCGGAGTGGTGCTCAATGGAACCGATGCCGCCACCGTAGGGAATCCTGATAACAACAGGTGCGCTGAGCTGGCCGTCGGAGCGGGTGTGGATCTTGGCCAGCTGCGTGGTGATCTGGTTGAAGGCCGGGAACACAAAGCCGTCGAACTGGATCTCGCAGATGGGTCGGTGCCCTCGCAGGGCCATGCCGATGGCTGTTCCGATGATGCCTGATTCGGCCAACGGCGTGTCCATGACGCGGTGGTCGCCGAATTCCTTCTTCAAGCCTTCGGTGACACGGTAAACCCCGCCGAGCGCGCCAATGTCTTCGCCCATGAGGAAACTCTTGGGATCCTGGGCCAGGGTGGCGCGCAGACCCTCATTGATGGCCTTGGCAATAGTCATTGTGGTCATGCTGGGCCGTCCTGCGTTCCGGCATCGCCAAAGGACGCCTCATAGTTTTCAAACCACGCCAGCTCCTCGGCCACCAAGGGGTGAGCCTGGGCATAGACGGTGGCAAACTTTTGCCGAATATCCGCCCCACCCATCGCCAGCGTGACCTTGCGGACGTGGGCAGCCAGTTCGTCGCCGTCGTTCTTCACTTGCTCAAAGAACGCGTCGTCGGCCAAACCTTCGGCCCGCAAGTACGTTTCCAGGCGCGCCAGCGGATCCTTGGTCTTCCACAGCTCCTCTTCGGCAAGCATGCGGTACTTGGTGGGGTCATCGGCCGTGGTGTGGGCGCCCACCCGGTAGGTGGAGGCCTCGATCAGAACGGGACCATGACCGTTGCGGGCATGATCCAGGGCCCATTGGGTTGCGGCATAGACGGCCAGAACGTCGTTGCCGTCCACCCGAATGCCGGGAATCCCGTACCCGCCGGCACGGTTGACCAAAGGAATCTTGGACTGGACCTCAAAGGGAACCGAGATGGCCCAGTTGTTGTTCTGGCAGAAGAAAACAACAGGGGCGTTGTAGGAGGCGGCGAAGACCATGGATTCATGGACGTCACCCTCGGAGCTGGCACCGTCACCAAAGTAGGCGACGACGGCGGCAGCTTCGATGGCGGGGTCGGCGGCCCGGTCGCGCGCAATGCCCATGGCATAGCCCACAGCATGCAGGGTCTGAGCGGCAAGGACCAGCGTGTAAAGGTGGAAGTTCGTCTCACGGGGATCCCAACCACCGTTGGAAATGCCGCGGAACAGCTTGAGCAGATCAGCCAAATCCAGGCCGCGAGTGAGCGCAACACCGTGCTCACGGTAGGTGGGGAACGCGTAGTCGGCCTTGTTCATGGCCCGGCCCGAACCAATCTGGGCCGCTTCCTGTCCCACCATGGGCACCCACAGGGCCAGTTCGCCCTGGCGTTGCAGGGCTGTGGCCTCGGTGTCAAAACGTCGAACAAGAGCCATGTCAGCGTAGAACCCGCACAGGGTTTCTACGCTCAACGCCTTGATGTAGGGGCTGAAAGTGTCGTCCTGGTGGACTGTTCCGTGCTCGTCAAGGAGCTGGAGCGCCTCATGCGGGCCTACTTCGTTGCTCCGCAAAACTCCTGCGGACTCTCCTGCTGGCTGGGCGGCGCCCATGCTGTCTCCTCGTCTGCCGAATCTCAGGGGCACAGAGCACCCTGCCTCGACTCGTTGGGGTTGATATATGCCTTATCGGGAATGTATTCCGTCGTGTGCATATATATACGTTTTCGATTTACCACTGTATCCGTACGGGCTGACAAATGATGCCTTTGTTAACCGCTAGGAACGCCGTGGCGCTTTTGTATAGGACGCACAGATTGCTAGGAATCGGGTGTTGGCCTCGGTCTCCCCGATGCTGACCCGCACCCCTTCATCGCCGAAGGCGCGGACGGAGAGCGCATGGCTTTGGGCCAGGGCAGCAAACTCCTGGGTGTTGTCGCCCAGCGCCAGCCACACGAAGTTTCCTTGGGCGTCTGGAAGGTCCCAGCCCAGGGCCTGAAGCCCGGCCACGACTCGGGCACGCTCGTTGACAAGGCTTTGGACTCTTTCGAGAACTTCGTTGTAGTTTTCCAAGGATGCGACGGCGGCCTGCTCGGCAATGCCTGACACGGCGAACGGGGTGGCCGCCGCCCTCAGGTACTGGGTGATCTCCGGCGGGGACACCGAATAACCAACACGCAGGCCGGCAAGCCCGTGCGCCTTGGAGAACGTTCGCAATACCACCACGTTGGGGTGGTTCCGGTAGATGTCCACCCCGTTGACGGCGTCGTCGGCCCGGACAAACTCCTGGTACGCCTCATCAACCACCACCACCACACTGCTGGGGATCTGGCGAATGAAGTCCTCGGTTTCCTGCGAGCGCAGGACGGTTCCGGTGGGGTTGTTGGGCGTGCACAGCAGCACCACTTTGGTGTGTTCGGTGACGGCAACGGCCATGGCGGCAAGGTCATGGCTGCCGTCGGCGCGCACGGGAACTTGGACGCTCTTGGCACCTGCCAGGCCCACGCAGATCGGGTACGCCTCGAAGGATCGCCACGCATACACCACCTCGTCGGGGATGCCGTCCTCGTTCTGGCCCGCGAAGGCCGCCAGAATCTGGTTGAGCGCCCCTAGGCTGCCGCCTCCTGTGACAATGTCATCGGCGGGGACACCCAGGAACGTGCTCAGGGCATTGCGCAGCAGCGTGCAGCTGGGATCTGGGTAGCGGTGGACGTCAACACTGCCGCGCAGGACCTCCAACACGGCCGGGACCGGACCGAGCGGGTTTTCATTGGAGGACAGCTTGAAACTCTCCAGCCCTGTGACGCCTTCCGGCGGTTTCCCTGCAGCATATTTGGGCAGGCGGCCCACTACCGGGCGGGGCTGGACGCCGTCAGTGTTGGTGCTGTTTGTCTCGGTCATGCCCCAAGCCTAGTTGAGAGCCCGGCCACCCAACTGTTGGGCTGGGGATTGTGGAACTATGGAAACATGAGAAATTTCGTGATTCAAGTAGGCATCAATGCCGTTGCGCTGTGGATTGCCGGCTGGATTCTGCCCGGCATGCACATCGCAGCCAGCTCGTCCGCAGGGACCGAGACCACCTTCAACACCATCCTGGCGTACTTGTTTGTTGGCCTGATTTTTGGTGTGGTCAACGCCCTGGTCAAACCCATCGTGAAGCTGTTGTCATTGCCTGTGACCATCCTGACCTTGGGGCTGTTCACCATTGTGATCAATGCGGCCATGTTGTGGCTGACGGCGTGGTTGAGCACGTATTCGCCCGTCCAGTTCACCATTGACGAGTTCTTCTGGACAGCCATTTTGGCCGCCTTGATCATCAGCCTTGTCTCCATGTTGGCCGGCGGTTTGACTAAGACCGCTGACCGCAGCTGAGCCGGCGTCACTCTCTTTCGTGCGAGCTGGTGTTGTCACCGTGCACCTGGCGAATAGTCGACGCCGGGCTTGGGTTTCGCGGGGCCGTTGCCTGTACGGGGAACCGTCGCGGGCGGGTTGTTGACGTCACGGCCTTGGTAAACAGTTTTCACCCCCTGGACTGTTGCCCCGACCCCGGCTCCCACACCCAGAAACACCGCCAACCTCTCGCGCATGTCCACAATGGCCCGGTCCTGGCTCGAATCCAAGGCGGCAGCGTCCTCAACGTAGTTCTCCACGGAGTGAGCCTGGGCAAGGACTGAGCCAAGATCCTCGCCTTCGAGGGCATTGGGGCGGTGAGATGTCACAGTGACCCAGTTCGGCTCGGCCGGCGGCGCACCGAAGTCCGCCGCCGTGACAATGTCATGCTCGTTTTGTAGATCCAACACAGCAATGCCCGGTTGCACGTGTTGGTTCTTGGCGGGGGCACCGGCAATGACCACCATCTTGACGTTGACGTCGACCAAAAATGCCGGGCTTGCTGCGGCTGCCGCCGCGTGGATGCCACCGCCGCTGTGCCCCGTGATCAGGACCTCCTGCGCAGGGGTTGCGCCGGCCGTTTTCAGGGCGGCCCGGATGAGTTCCTGGACCAGGATTCGCTCCTGCTGGAACTGTTGTTGCCCCGCAGCAGTGAGCGCCTCCACGTTGCCCTCCATGTCAAAGGGATTGACACTGTCAATGGTTGACCAGTCCTCAGTGCCGGGCAGGTGGACCACCCACGCAATGGTGCCATCGGGGCGCCCCACCTGCACCACCGAGATGGAGCCGGGCGGGTAGCCATAGGCGTCCTTGCTGCCGTCCAGCACGCCGCGGATGCTCGCCGCCATTTCGTGCGGCTCCGCTAGCGCAGGCGGGCCCTGCCCCGGTGGCGGGGCGCCGGGGCGCTGTGGCTGCACGCCGGGACGCGGGCGCCACTCTTGGACAGGCACCCGGCGAACTTGAAGTTGACCAGGAGTAGCCAGCCCCGTTGCGTCAAAGAATGTCCGCAGCGCATGCGCTTGCGCAACACCTGAGTTCCGGACATCCTGGCGACGCAGCAGGGCCAGGAAGTGGAGCGCTGCCGGGCCAGGGCCCAACAGGCCCGCCGCATAGGACGGCCCTTTGTTCAAGACTCCCTCCGTGACATCGCGGGCCCCATGGCTGCTGGCCCTCCCCAGCTGCCCGGCAACGTCCAACGCGACTCTCCATGACATGAGCGGCCCCAGCGCCCACGCATTTAGGCCGTCCCGGAGCCCGCCAAGG
The DNA here is from genome assembly GCF_054511095.1 of Arthrobacter sp. TMN-49. NCBI lineage: Bacteria > Bacillati > Actinomycetota > Actinomycetes > Micrococcales > Micrococcaceae > Arthrobacter > Arthrobacter sp. TMN-49. The sequence goes on from NZ_JBTNDH010000018.1 coordinate 33,428, forward strand.
CCGCCAAGTTGGGCCCCGATGGCAGCGTTGCGGGCCTCGGTGGCGGCATAGTTTGCGCCCGCCTGGGTGGCTTTGGCGGCAAGGGCGGCCGTGTCCGCCTGTGCCCTGCGGAACGACCACATCGCATCACGCATGGCGTCCGACGCCGCAAACGGATACGGCGCAGTGCCGGCTGCGGCTTGGCACAACCACACCCACTCCCCTGCCAAACGATCAGCCAAGGGCTCCATGAGTTGTGCCAGCCGCCCAAGCTTGACTCCCGATTCGGCAATCTCCGCCAAGGTGTAACTGATGGAACCGGCTCCACCGTCGACGGAAAACGTTGTTCCGCCCTTGTCATGATTGGCCATCGCGCACTCCCTGTCCTACCCCGGCGGCCCAGCCCGGCTCACGGTCTGTGGCGCAGCTTGCACCGCCGGGGCGTTGATGTCCTAAGGCAACGGCCACTGCATCCCCAAGCCGACGCCGTCACCGGGTGGCGACTCTAGACAGAGGCCATAGCTACCCAAAGCTGCCACTGCTGCCAGAATTTCCTGCGCCACAACCGCCAACGCAAGATTGCGTTCGGCGAGGGAATCGCGGTAGGCAGCAGCCGCGGGAGAGCGCCAGTCCATGGCATTGAGTTGGCCAAGCTGCAACCGTAAACCTTCCAGCTCCTGACCAATGCCGGCCAGCCGCTGCGCCACCACAGCCACCGCCTCGGCAGTGGGCCCAGCCCTGGCAGCAGCCCCGCTCAGACCAGAAATGGCACTCATTGGAGTGTTCATGAAACCTCCTTGAGAAGCTCGATACCTCAACGCTAGGAAGCATCGCTGCGCGGCGCTACACCCGGCCACGAAAATGTGGACAACCTTAACGCTAGGAGCCGCTGTGGAGGAATTGGCCGTTCATGAAAGAATTGGGCCATGTCTGAATCCGCAAACGCCACAGCCCGCATCCCTTCCGGCCGGAAGTCCCTGGCCGATTCCTCCGAGCGCATCGCCCTGGGGCCCCTCGATGGCCGCTACTCCGGCGCCGTTGCACCGTTGGTGGACTACCTCTCCGAGGCAGCCCTGAACCGTGACCGTGTCGGGGTGGAAGTTGAGTGGTTCATCCACCTGACAAATAACAACGTGCTGCCCGGCACGGAGCCGTTGACAGCGGAGCAGCAGGCCGGGCTGCGCACCATCGTGACCGAGTTTGACGCCGCCTCCGTGCAGGAACTGGCTGACATTGAAAAAGTCACAGTCCACGATGTCAAGGCTGTCGAGTACTTCATCGGCAACCGCCTGGCCGCTCTGGGCCTGGAGCGTTTGAAGCCGCTGGTTCACTTTGGTTGCACCAGTGAAGACATCAACAATCTTTCCTATGCTGTGGGCGTCAAAGGTGCAGTGGAGGACGTGTGGCTGCCGGCAGCGCACGCGCTCGTGGCAAAGATCGCCGCCATGGCCCAGGAGAACCGCGCCGTCCCCATGCTTTCGCGCACCCATGGGCAGCCTGCCACCCCCACCACCTTGGGCAAGGAACTGGCCGTCACGGCTCACCGCCTGACCCGTCAGCTGGACCGCGTGGCGAAGACCGAATTCCTGGGCAAAATCAACGGCGCCACAGGCACCTACGCCGCCCACTACGCCTCCGTCCCGGCCGCCGACTGGCAGGCCGTTGCCCAGGGCTTCGTCGAGGCCCTGGGCCTGAGCTGGAACCCGTTGACCACGCAGATCGAATCCCACGACTGGCAGGCCGAGCTTTACGCCGACATGGCCCGCTTCAACCGCATCCTGCACAACCTGTGCACCGATGTGTGGAGCTACATCTCCATCGGCTACTTTGCGCAGGTCCCGGTTCCCGGCGCCACGGGCTCCTCGACCATGCCGCACAAGGTCAATCCGATCCGCTTCGAAAACGCCGAAGCCAACCTGGAAATCTCCAACGCCCTGCTGGACACGCTCGGCGCAACCCTTGTCACCAGCCGCTGGCAGCGCGACCTGACGGACTCGTCCAGCCAGCGCAACATTGGCGTGGCGTTCGGCCACTCCCTGCTGGCCATCAACAACGTCTTGGGTGGCCTGGGCCGCCTGGACACTGCCGAGGCTGTGCTGGCTGCGGACCTGGACCACAACTGGGAGGTTCTCGCCGAGGCCATCCAAATGGTGATGCGCGCCGAAGCCATTGCCGGTGTTGACGGCATGGAGGATCCTTACGAGCGCCTCAAGGACCTGACCCGTGGCCAACGCGTCGACGCGAACCGCATGCAGGAGTTCGTCTCCGGTTTGGGCCTGTCCGCCGACGCCCGGGCGCGCCTGCTGGACCTGACCCCGGGCAAGTACATTGGTATTGCCGAATCCTTGGTGGATCACCTGCAGAAGTAACCCCCTCGAACGGGCAGTAGTGGCTGATGTTGGGCAAAAACATCAACGACTGCTGCCCGTTCGATTTTTAAGGGACGACGGCGGCACCTTGGCTTGCGCTGCAGCCGCCCCTTGGGTCCGTTTCCGTTTCGGCATCGCTACCGGAGCGTGCCGAGGTAGGCGAAGTACACAGTGGGAACGGCAACAAGCAACCCGCCCATCATCGCCAGCGCCCACAGAATGCGGCGAAGCCGGGCCGTCCGAACGCTCCGGTGTAGTGAGTCAAAGTGGTCATTCAACTGCATGGGGTCGCCCTCAACTGGCGGATCCTGGTGCCAGAGACCGGGCTGGCAGGCAACTGGAACTATTTGCGCCAGCTGTTCATTGGAGTACTTCCTCGGCTGGTGGGCGAACCATTGCTGCAGGCTGTGGCTGGCCAGCACCTGGACACCGTTGGGCGGGGTTTTCACGACTAGCCTCAGGGGATCAACAACCACCACTAGCGGGGTCACGGCGATGGGAAGCCCCGCTGCCTGGCTAAGAAGTCGGGCCGCCCGCTTTCCCTCGAACACCGACTTGCGAATGTGCGGATGCTTGCTCCCGTTGACCATAAACGTCCCACCAGCCACCCAAACCTTCTTCCCCGAATGATTCTTGGTGTTGAGCGTGAACACCCCGGCTGGCCCAATGACCACGTGGTCGATGTCGGAGCCTCCTGCGCCCACCGGGACGGCATGCAGCACCACATAGCCGGGATCCAACCGGGCCAGCAGCCGCGCCACCTGAATCTCACCCAGAGCACCTTTGTACCAAGCCTCTGCTTCGGGGGCCAGTGGGCTGATACCAAAGAGCCTGCCCCACAATCGCCGCGGCTGCACTTGCGCCTGCCTGCGCAGCAATTCTGCGATGACCGATTGTCCCGGCATCCGCCTGCGCAGGTCCCCCGGCATCTCCTCGCCGTGAACTGCTGGGCCGCCGCCATAGAGTCCCACGTTTTCCTCCTGTCCGGCGCGAGGAACGCCACACCGTTGTGGCGGCCACGCCTTGCCTGATGGTTGCCACCCTACGGCACAGGCCCCGCTGCGGAGGCAGATTTCATGGCGGCTAGTACCGGGGGTCCAGCCACGCCTGAAAGTCTTCCCGCACAACATCGGCCCGCCACCGCCAGAGTTTGCACGGCTGTGTTGAGCCGCGGCGAACTTCCAGGCAGTCTGGCGCGGCGTACGGTATGCCGCAGTCCGGGCAGCACACTGCCGCCCAAATGGCCTGGTTGACCACTACGCCGGACTGAAGCAGCTGACAGTCGCTGTAAACATCCATCCTCATGAGCCGTTTGACCAGGTGGGTGGCCCGCGGCGCATTGTGCCGCTGAAATGCTGCTGTCATGGCAAAACCGGTGGGCAACAGGCGTGCCATGGTCCGCCTGAGAAAGCAGATGAGGCACTCATTGGGCTCCGGCACCAAGAAGGTGTCAGTCAATTCCCTGAAACGTTGCTCAATTTCCGTCTCCGCGCCCCGGGAACCATCCCCCGCTGCGGCACTCTGATGATCCATGGTTTTTCCTTTCCATGGTTTCAATGTCCCAGACTCCGGCGACGGCATGAAGGGCGCCGGCCCGTTTTGTGGATAAGTCAGCGCCCCGCCCCGCCTCTGGGGGAACGAACACCGCGGCAGGCACGCCGGTGTGTGGCGTAAAACATGGTGTGTCATATCGAACATTCCAGCCCGCACACCAACGCCTCGAGAGTAAATTTACGGTTATGAGCCTTGGTGACATCACATTCCACACCCGCAAATGGGTCCGCCCCGAGGACCTCAACGCAAACGGCACCCTCTTTGGTGGCAGCTTGTTGCGCTGGATCGATGAGGAAGCCGCCATTTACGCGATCGTCCAGCTTGGAAATGGCCGGGCCGTCACCAAGTACATGTCCGAGATCAACTTTGTCTCCTCGGCGGGGCAGGGCGACCTGGTGGAGATGGGCCTGACGGCCACCCATTTTGGCCGGACCTCGCTGACCATGCGCGCCGAGGTGCGCAATATGTTCACCCGCGAATCGATTCTCACCATCGAGAAGATCGTGTTTGTGAATCTGGGTGCTGACGGCAAACCGGCGCCCCACGGCTACGACTCCATCACCTACAGCCGGGACCGGGTGCCCACCAAGCATTTAGGGCATTTCGAACCCCAGGACTGACCAAAGCCCCCGGCCCCACCCACGTCAGGGCCGCCGTGAACGCTGGAACTTTTCGATGCGCACCAAGGCCTCGCGGACGGCGTCGTACCCGGCAGCAAAGCTCAGCCGCACCGTCTCAAGCCCACCCACCCCGTCAAAGTCGGTGCCCGGCACCAACGCCACAGCCTCACGCTCCAAAAGGGCTGCACAGTAGTCGGCCGAATCGGTGTAGCCTGCGAGCGCGGGCCCCAGATTTGCGTAGAAGTAAAAGGCGCCGTCGGCCGGGGCGGCATCCACCCAGCCCAGCGCCGCCACCTTGCTCAGAACGTAGTCGCGGGTCCGGGAGAACTCCGCTACGGCCGCCCCCGCCTCGGCATAGGACTGCTCACTGAACGCCTCCAATGCCGCCATCTGGGCCGGCGCAGGCGGGCAGAGCGCAACGTTGCCGGCCAGGGCGTCAACGGCTCGGATCAAGTCATCTGGCACAATGGCCCAGCCAAGGCGCCAGCCTGTCATCCCCCAGTATTTGGAAAAGCTGGAGATCACCACCCCGGTGCGGTCCAGTTCCCAGGCGCACACGCCCTGCGGATCGGCGGCTCCGGGCGCCGGGTAGGTGATGCCGTGGTAAATCTCGTCACTGACCAGCCGGACGGCATTCTCGGCACACCAGCCGGTCAGGGCTGAAAGCTCTGCCCGGGACACCATGGTGCCTGTGGGGTTGGCCGGCGAGGCCAGGACAAGGCCGGCCAACGGGCCATGCACCGCCACGGCGGCGTCCAGAATCTCCGGGGTGGGCTGGAAGCGGGTGTCCGCTCCGGCGTCGAGCTCTATCACCTCAACACCCAGGGCCGTCAAGATGTTCTTGTACGCCGGGTAGCCCGGGCGGGCCAGCGCCACCTTGTCCCCGGGTTGAACGCCGCCCAAAAAACCAGCATGAACGCGCCGGAGGAACCCGTCGTGACGGCCACGTTCTTGGCGGGGATCTCCATCCCGTACCAGCGCTTGTAGTGGCCGGCAATGGCGTGGCGCAGCGCCGCAATGCCCAGTGGTGGCGTGTACGTCAGTGGCATGGAGGAGGTGTGCAGTGCTGCCGCCCGGGCCGAGACGGCAAGGGGCGCCCCACCACTGGGCTCGCCCGCGCACAGTGAGATGACTGAGCGGCCCTGCGCGCGGAGGTCAGCCACCCGCTGCAGGATGTCCATGACGGCAAAGGGTCGCACGTTCGCGCGGGCGGCAACAGTGAGGGGCTTGCGCATGTGAACTCCCGGGCAGATTCTGTTTGCACGCAAGGTGCAAGGGATACGGTCCAGGCTCCAGCTTGTCACATGCCCCCGCGGATACCCATACGCTTAAGGGGTGAGCGAATACCCCGAAAGCAGCACCCAGGAACTGGTCCAACCCATCATTTTGCTAGTTGACCGTGCGGAACCCGCCAGTGCGCAGCACGGCATTGCCGCGGCAGCGTTGGCGTCCGCACGGGCGTATCTGCGGAACCCGGAAAACCCCGACTGGCGGATCTGGGCTGAGGGCGCGTTTGCAAAATCCGTGCGACGGGCCGACGCCAAAATGTTCGCCAAGGTCCTCACGGCGTTCCCCGAGCACGTCCTGGCAACGGTTGGCGAGGCAAGTGCCGTGGGCCTGCCGCCCATGCCTGCCGCGAACCTGCCCAAACTGCTGGCAAAACTTCAAGTCTCGGGCACCCAACTGCCCAGTGGCGTACCACTCCCGGCGCAGCCGCTCAGCATTGTCTTGAACGCGTCCCTGGAGATGTCCACGGGCAAGGCCGCAGCACAGGCCGCCCATGCCCTTTTCGCGTGGGTGCTTCAGAGCAAACCGGCCACCGTTGAGGCCTGGGCAGCCAGCGGCTTCCCCGTGGGCATCCTTGAACTGCCGGCCAAGGAGTTCCGCAAGGGTGCGCGCAAGTCCGCCGGACCGCTCATCCAGGACGCCGGCCGCACCGAGATTGAGCCCGGCTCCACCACCGCCTATGTGGCTGTGGCCAAGGACAAGCCCCGGCCGTGGTGGAAGAAGACGAGCGCTTAAGACGAGAACGACGCCGGAGCTAACGTCCCGGCGTCGTTCTTTGCGTTAAGTTCTACTCGGTAGCGGCGAGCTGGCCGCACGCACCGTCGATTTCCTTGCCGCGGGTGTCGCGCAAGTTGGTGGGCACCCCGGCGTCGACGAGGCGGTTGATGAACTCCGCCATGACCTCCGGCTCCGAGCAGGTCCAGATGGAGCCCGGTGTCGGGTTCAGCGGGATCGGGTTCACATGGACCCAGCCGCGGCCGCGGGCATTGAGCTTCTTGGCCAGCAGCTCGGCACGCCACGGGTGATCGTTCATGTCCTTGATCAGCGCGTACTCGATGGACACGCGGCGGCCGGTGACCTTGTAGTAGTTGTAGGCGGCGTCGAGCGCCTCATCAACCTTCCACTGGGAGTTCACCGGAATGAGTTCATCGCGCAGCTCATCATCGGGAGCGTGCAACGACAGCGCGAACGTGATGGCTAGGCCCTCTTCGGCCAGTTTGTTGATGGCCGGGACAAGGCCAACGGTGGAGACCGTGATGCCGCGGGCACTCATACCCAGCCCCTCGGGGGCCTCGGCCACCATCCTGTGCACGGCGTTCATGACGCGCTTGTAGTTGGCCAACGGCTCACCCATGCCCATGAAGACAATGTTCGTTACACGTTCGGCGTCGTGCCCGCCGTCGCGGCGCAGATTGCCCAGGCCACCCTCGGCGATGACCCGGTTGGCCTGAACAATCTGGTCAAGGATCTCCGCGGTGGACATGTTGCGGGTCAGCCCTGCCTGGCCGGTGGCGCAGAACGGGCAGTTCATGCCGCAGCCGCACTGGCTGGACACGCACAGGGTCACCCGGCCCGGGTAGCGCATCAGCACGGACTCCACGAGTGAGCCGTCGAAGAGGCGCCACAGGAATTTGATGGTGTCGCCGTTGTCAGTGGTGAGGCGCTTGACCTCTGTCAGGAGCGGCGGGAACATGGTGGCCACAATCTCGGCGCGGCGGTCCTTGGGGAGGTCGCTCATACGCTCGGGATCGGTGGTGAAATGCTGAAAATAGTGCACCGAAAGCTGCTTGGCACGGAACGCCGGCAGGCCCATCTCCTTGAACTTCGCCTCACGCTCGGGCAGCGTTAAATCGGCCAAATGCACCGGCGGCTGGGACACGCGCGGAGACTTAAACTGCAGCAGCGGCCGCCCTCCCGGGTCCTTGGCCTGCTTCCACCCCTCGGTGGCAGGCATGACCTGAGCCGGACGGCCGGCAGGACGTGTCTTGGGAGCTGCCGCGGCGGGGGCGGCGACAGCAGGGCTGGGGGTGCTTTTGGGGGAAGTCATCCTTTCCATTATCCCTCACTTCCCCCAGCCTGTCCCGTCTTGGCCGCTAAGATCACATTTTTGCGTTCTCGCATGCACGACGGCGGCACCTAGGCCGTGTGCCTACGGGCAGTTCCGGCCGTGGTTGAGGACCGGCGCGTGGGCGCCGAACTGGCTTCCCGCAAGATCAGGCGGCGAGCCAGACGATCGCGAACGCCACGGCAAGCAGTGGCATGGTCAGCTGCACCAGCGCCGCCTTGGCCTTCTGGGGGGGACGAAATGAGCAAAACAAGCCCCGCCAGCACCATGGAGCCGCAGCCAGCCAGGACCAGCGCAATACCCACGCTTTCATGCCCCGCCGCCACCGCACCAACACCCACCACAGTCACCGCGGCCAGAAACAAGTTGTAGAAGCCCTGGTTGAAGGCCAGCTCCTTGGTGGCCAACGCCTCGGCCTCGCTGATGCCAAAGGTCTTGCGCGTGGCGGGGGCCGTCCAGCGCACTGATTCAAGGACAAAGATGTAAACATGAATCAGGGCCGCCAGTACGGCGAAAATTAAGGCAGTGATGAGCATGGCATTTCCGTTGTTGAAGGCGGCTTCTTAGCTGAACTGCTTAGCTGCGGGGAATATTGCGAAGGTTGCTGCGCGCCATGCTGACAACCTCGCCCGCACCCTTGTTGAGCACAATCTTGGACATGGCCGTGGCAAAGCCGATGACCTGTCCACCCTTGATCTTGGGTGGAATCGACAAGGCGTTGGGGTCGGTGATCAACTCCACCAGGGCGGGGCCATGGTGGGCAAAAGCGGCACGGTAGGCGTCAGCAATCTTAGCCGGGTCGCTGACCCGAACAGCATGGAAACCCAGCGCGGCGGCGACGCCGGCATAGTTGACGTCGGGCACGTCCACGCCAAAATCTGCCAACCCCTCCACCAGCATTTCCAGTTTCACCATGCCCAAGGTCGAGTTGTTGAAAACCACCACCTTGATGGGCAGCTTGTGCGTGGCGACTGTGATCAATTCACCCAAAAGCATGGACAAGCCGCCGTCACCGGAGACCGATATGACCTGCCGGTCCGGGTAGGCCACCTGTGCCCCGAGTGCTTGGGGCAAGGCGTTGGCCATGGAGCCGTGAAGATAGGAGCCGATGAGCCTGCGCGTGCCCAGCGGGTTGATGTAGCGTGCCGTCCAGACGTTGCACATGCCCGTATCCGCCGTGAAGACGGCATCGGTGGCGGCAATTTCATCCAACAGGGACGCCGCATATTCCGGATGGATGGGCATAATTTTGTCAGCCTTGCGCGTGTACGCACCGACAGCCTTGTTCATGAGTCGATCATGTTTTTTCAGGATCGCCTCGAGGAATCTGGACTTCTCCTTCACCTCAACCAGGGGCAACAACGCCTGAAGGGTTGGCAGGACGTCACCATGGACGGCGATGTCGACATCCGTGCGGCGGCCAAGATGCTGCGGCGCGCTGTCCACCTGGGCCGTTCGCGTGTCAGGCAGGAACTGGTCGTAGGGGAAGTCGGTGCCCAATAAGATCAGCAGCTCCGCGTCCTCGATTCCCTCAGCGGCGGCACCGTATCCCAACAGGCCCGTCATGCCGATGTCGAAGGGGTTGTTGTATTGAATGAAGTCCTTGCCACGCAGGCTGTGCCCGATGGGGGCCTTAATTCTTTCGGCCAGGGCCACCACCTCGTCATGGGCGCCTTGCACCCCGGCACCGGCAAAGATGGCTACCTTCTCGGCTGCATTGATGGCCGCCGCCAATTCCTGGATACTTTCGGCGGCCGGCACCAAGGCGGCGACCCGAAGGGGGCGCTGAATCGGTGACGGCGCCGAGGAAGGCAGGCTGGCCACATCACCAGGAAGTGTCACCACGGCAACTCCGCGCAACCCCACGGCGTGTTGAATGGCGTTGTGGAGCACCCGCGGTGCTTGATCCGTGGAGCTGACCAGCTCCGAATACACCGAACACTCGTCAAAAATCCTGTCGGGATGCGTTTCATGAAAGAAATCGCTGCCGATTTGCTTGGTGGGTATGTGGGACGCGATGGCCAGGACGGGGGCACCACTGCGGTTGGCGTCAAAGAGGCCGTTCATCAAGTGTAGATTGCCTGGCCCGCAGGATCCGGCGCAGACGGCCAGCTGGCCCGTCAACTGCGCCTCGGCTCCTGCGGCAAATGCGGCGGCCTCCTCATGCCTGACATGGATCCAATCAATACCTCCGTTGCCGGATCCTCCTGTTTTCCGCACGGCGTCCACCAGCGGGTTCAGGCTGTCACCAACAATTCCGTAGATGCGCCGCACCCCTGCGGCCTGAAGTTGCTCGATCAGTTGGGTGGCAAGTTCCTTGGCCATACTTGACTCTCCTGTGGTTGATGTTCCTCAAGAATGCTTTAGGCCAATATATCCCCGGCACTCATCAACTCCCGTTGCTCAGATGAGCTTACACTTGCGCTCATTTGATAGAGTGGGATGAAGATCACGCCACAAAGGAGCGCCACCATGCCGCAACTCAACGCTGAGAGCCTTGCCCACCTGCCCGAGTCCGTCGCTGTTCCCGCCTATGACCGCAGCAAGGTCACCACCGGGATTGTGCACTTTGGCGTCGGCGGTTTCCACCGCGCCCACCAGGCCATGTACCTTGACCGCTTGATGAACGCCGGCAAGGCACTTGATTGGGGCATTTGCGGGGTCGGCGTGCTGGCACACGATGCGACGATGGCCCAGGTCATGGCGGATCAAGACCGCCTGTTCACCATGCTCCTGAAGCACCCCGACGGCCGGCGCGAGGCCCGCGTCATCGGCTCCATGACCGAATACCTCTTTGCGCCGGCAGATCCCGAAGCCGTCATTGAAAAGATGGCAGCCCCCACCACCAGAATCGTCTCGCTGACGGTGACGGAGGGCGGCTACAACTTCCACCACGTCACCGGCGAGTTCGACGCCCAAAACCCCGACGTGGTCCACGACCTCGCACCCAACGCAGCCCCGCGCACCACCTTCGCCCTCGTCACGGAGGCGCTTGCCCGGCGTCGCGCCAGGGGACTTGCCCCGTTCACGCTCATGTCCTGCGACAACATTCAGGGCAACGGTGACGTCGCCAAGAAGATGTTCACTGCTTTCGCGGAGCTGCGCGATCCCGAGTTGGCGGCCTGGATACGCGCCAATGTGCTGTTCCCGAACTCGATGGTTGACCGGATCACGCCCGTCACCACGGACGCCGATCGCAGCGCCCTTGCCAAGGAATTCGGCGTCGTGGACCAGTGGCCGGTGGTGTGTGAGCCCTTCGAACAGTGGGTACTGGAGGACCATTTCACGCTGGGCCGCCCTCCCCTTGAGGACGCCGGCGTGCAGTTGGTGGACGACGTCGAGCCGTACGAGCTCATGAAACTGCGCCTACTCAACGCCAGCCACCAGGCCATGTGCTACTTCGGCACGCTGGCGGGCTACCAGTACGCGCATGAGGTCTGCCAGGATCCGCTGTTTGTGCAGTTCCTGCTGGACTACATGGATCTTGAGGGCACCCCCACGCTGGCGCAGCTGCCGGGCGTGGACCTGCCGCTGTACAAGCGCACGCTCATAGAACGCTTCGCCAATGAACACGTCCAAGACACCCTGGCCCGGTTGTGCGCCGAGAGCTCGGACAGAATTCCCAAATGGCTGGTACCTGTCATTTGGCTCAATCTGGCGAACGACGGCGGGATCGCCCGTTCCGCCGGAATCGTCGCCTCCTGGGCCCGGTATGCCGAGGGGACGGACGAATCCGGGCGCCCGCTGACTGTGGTGGACCGGCTCAAGGAGCCCCTCATGGCGGCCGCCGCACGGCAGCGGGAGGATGCGCTGGCGTTCCTGCGCAACCGCGACGTCTTCGGTGATCTGGTGGACAATTCCCGCTTCACCGACGCGTATCTGCGCACCCTGGACACCCTGCATTCCCGCGGTGCCCGGGACGGCTTTACTGCCCGTACAGTGCCTTGCGGGCGGCCACGTACCGCTCGCGCACGAGACCTCCCCACACGCCGTCGGGCGTGAAGGACTCCTCGATCCGGCGCCCCCACACCGGCAGCTTCCCGGTGGCCGCCCACGCAGCCTGCCGCGCAGCCCCCAGGGCCACATATTCGCGAGGTTCGGGCACGTCCACCGGCACGCCAAACACCGTCGCGGCCGCCTCGCGCAGGGCCCGCGACTTCGCGCCGCCACCAATGAGCAGCACCCGTTCCACCGGCACACCGAAGGAGGCCAGCGCCGACAAGGCGTCAGCCAGGGAGTTCAGGACGGCAAGGACAGATGCGCGGGCCAGGTTTTCGGGGGTCATGTTGGCCCGGGTCAGCCCCAGCAGCGTCCCGGTCGCGTCGGGCAGGTTGGGCGTGCGTTCGCCGTCGAGGTAGGGCAGCAGTGTCAGGCCGCCGGCATCTGGTGCGCCCGCGAGCGCCAGCCTGTCGAATTCGGCCAGGTCCACATCGAGCATGGCCGCACCGGCCGCCATGACCCGCGCGGCATTGATGGTTGCCAGCAGCGGCAGGTGCCGTCCCGTGGCGTCGGCAAAGCCGGCCAGCTGCCCCGAAATGTCAGACACGGGCTCCTCCGAGACGGCGAAAACTGTGCCGGAGGTGCCGATGGAGACAACAATTTCCCCGGGCGCCAGTTCCAACCCCAGCGCAGCACCGGCATTGTCGCCCATGCCCGCTCCGACGACGGCGGCACTTGCGCCCCAGCACGCCAACAACGTGCCGGCACTTGCGTTGGGGGCGAGCACCTCCGGTAGCACCGGAACGCTGCCAAAGAACTGTTCGAGCAGTTCGGTACGGTATTCGTTGGCCAGCGGGTCAAAATAGGCGGTGCCCGCGGCGTCACTGCGGTCAGTGGTCCAGGCTCCCGTGAGTTGGAGGTTCAGCCAGTCGTGCGGCAGGCCCACGGTTTTCAACCGGGCCGCAGCATCGGGCTGGTTGCGGGCCAACCAGGCCAGTTTGGTCAGCGTGAAGGAAGCCACCGGAATCACGTTGACAGCATCAACCCAGAACTTGGCGCCCTGCTCGGCCACCATGGCGCAAGCCTCACCGGCACTGCGCACATCGTTCCACAACAGCGCCTCATGAACTGGCACATTGTCCCCGTCAACGGCCACCATGCCGTGCTGCTGCGCGGCAACGGCCACTGCGGCAACCCGGTCCCCCAGAGCGTCAATGCCCGCCGCCTGCCAGGCATTCTGCAACGCCACAGTCCAGAGTTGCGGGTCAATGCTGGTGCCATCCGGGTGCGCGGCGGAGCCCTCGGCAATGCGCACGCCCGTGGCCAGATCAACCGCAACAACCTTGCAGGACTGGGTGGAGGAATCGATACCCACCACCAGCTTGGCGCTCACTCAGCTACCTCGCGGGCGCCAACAAAGGCCGCCAGCGCCAGCGCCAGCGATTCATCAGCCACCAGGGTGTGGACGATACCTGCCGCAAGGCAGGCCCGCACCGCGTCGGTACGCTCACTGCCCTGGGCCACGGCAATGACCTTGGGGGTGCGCTGCAGCTGCGCAACCGTCACGGAGAGAATGCGGGCGTCGAGTTCGGCCTCCACGGCAGTTCCATCGGCGGCAATCAGCCTGCCGGAGCATTCGGCAACCGCACCCTTGGTGATGCCGTCCTGGCGCACGGCGTTGTCCACCCGATCCCAGACGGTGGACAGGTTCGGCGCCCAGGCACCGATGGCAACAACGGCCAAGTCAAGGGCGTCCGCCATGCGCATGGCGTCGGCAATTTCCGGTTGGCGGCGCAGGCCGGATGCCGTGGCCGCACTGTCCACCACCAGCGGCGCCCACAGGGGCCATGTCGAGCCGCCACCCACACGCCCCAGCCGCTGGATAAGTTCCAGCGGGTTGCCACCTCCGGGCACGGGCAACGCCCCGGCAAGCTGGACAATGTTGCACTTGGGCAGCTCCGCCACGTGCCGGGCGGCGAGGTCCAGGGTTCGCGACCACGAAATGCCCACGGTCATACCCGTCCGCGCCTCCTGCATGAGCTCCTCGGCCACGGCATGGGCCTGCAGGTCTCGCAACTGGAGGTCATCCGCCACAGTTCTGACCACAACAATCCGGCGCAACCCCAGTGCTGCTGCGAGAGCGTCGGCGTCGATCTCTACCTCACCGGTTCGGCGCCGAATTTCAATGCGGACAATGCCTTCGGCGCGCGCCTCGTCGAGGAAACGTGCCACCTGAAACCGAGAAATTCCGTGCTCCGTGGCGATTTCAACCTTTGACTGATTGTCCAAGTAATAGGCCTGCCCAATGCGGGCAAGCAGCTCCTCATGAGAAATCTCCGGCACTGTGCACCCTCCTAAATTGAAACATTTGAGCCGCTGCTCTTGCTCAAATGAGTATATATGACTAGAGTCACTTAACAAATGAGCAAGATCGTATTCTCAAATGAGCGACCAGATTGAGAGTGACCAATGAAGTTCCCCCCTTTCCGCACCCCCAAGGTGCCCCGTAGCCGCACCGGCAGCCGAGCGGCCACCCTGCTGGCCGTTGCGGCAGTTGCCGCCCTTGCCCTGGGCGGCTGCGCGCCGGCCGGCCCCGCCCAGGACACCATCGTGGTGGCCATTGTGGCAAACCCGCAGATGAAGGACGCCGTCTCACTCCAGGACGACTTCAAGAGCAAACACCCCAACGTCAACGTCAAGTTCGTGACGCTGCCCGAGAATGAGGCCAGAGCCAAGATCACCGCCTCGGTGGCCACCGGCGGCGGCGAGTTCGACGTCGTCATGATCTCCAACTATGAGACCGAAATGTGGGCGAAGAACGGGTGGATCGAGAACCTCCAGCCCCTCGCGGACGCCACGGACGGCTACGACACCGACGATTTCATCCCCACCATCAAGGACGCGCTCAGCTACAAGGGGGACATGCATTCGGTTCCCTTCTACGGCGAGTCCTCCTTCCTGGTGTACCGGGAGGACTTGTTCAAGGAAGCCGGGATCACCATGCCGGCCAACCCCACCTGGGAGCAGATCGGGGAGATTGCGCGCAAACTCAATGATCCGGCCAAGGATTTTGCCGGCATCTGCCTGCGCGGACTGGCCGGCTGGGGCGAGGTGATGGCCCCGCTGAACACCGTCATCAACACCTACGGGGGTCAATGGTTTGACACTGACTGGAACGCAAAGTTGGACAGCCCCGAAACCAAGGCGGCCGTCACCGACTATCTGGACCTCCTGCACGACGCCGGCCAGCCGGGTGCCGCTACCAGCGGCTACGGTGACTGCATCACCCGGTACAGCCAGGGCAAGGCTGCCATGTGGTACGACGCCACCGCCATGGTCTCCAGCATTGAAGACCCGGCCTCCTCCCTCGTTGCGGGGAAGTCAAAGTACGCCCCGGCCCCCGTGCAGAAGACCAAGTCCGCTGGCTGGTTGTACAGCTGGTCACTGGCCATCCCCACCACCAGCAAGCACAAGGCCGCCGCCTGGGACTTCGTGTCCTGGATGACCAACAAGGACTACATTTTGCTGGCAGGCAACCGGCTCGGCTGGGAGCGGGTGCCGCCGGGCAGCCGCAAATCGACTTATGAAATCCCCGAATATGCAGCCGTGGCCGAGGCCTACGCCAAGCCCACCCTGGATGCCATGTACAGCGCCAAGCAAGAGACGTCCATGGTCAACTCCGTCCCCTACCCCGGCCTGCAGTTCGTGGGCATCCCCGAATTTCAAGACTTAGGCACCCGCGTCAGCCAACAAATATCGGCCGCCATTGCAGGGCAGCAATCAGTTGATGAGGCATTGAAGCAAGCCCAGCAGTACGCCGAGCCTGTTGCCAAGTCCTACCAAGAAGGAGGCAAGTAATGGCTACCACGCTGGTTGAGCGACACAAGCTAAAGGAATACAAAAACAAGACCGCCAAGGACAGCTCCGGCATGTCCAAGGCTGAGGGCTGGCGCCGCCGCGGGCCATTGTTGCCGGCCCTGATTTTCACCATCCTCGTCACGCAGCTGCCGTTCCTGGTCACCATTTGGTACTCGCTGCGGAACTGGAACCTGCTGCGTCCTGACGGCAACCAGTTCACCGGGCTGCAAAACTATGTGGACATCTTCATGGACTCCACCTTCCGCAGTTCCGCGCTCAACAGCATTGTCATCACCCTGGGCTGCGTGTTCCTTGCCATGATTCTGGGCATCATCTTCGCCCTTCTCTTGGACCGCAAGTTCCGTGGTCAGGGCGTGGTGCGCACCATGCTCATCACCCCGTTCCTGATCATGCCGGTGGCCGGCGCCACCCTGTGGAGCATCTCCATGCTGAACCCGAGCTTCGGCCTGGTGAACTGGGTGATCTCCTTGGTGGGTATCCCGCCCGTGGACTGGACAGCCCAGCACCCCGTCATCTCCATCATCATGGCGTTGGTCTGGCAGTGGACACCGTTCACCATGCTGCTGGTGCTTGCCGGGTTACAGTCCCAGCCCAAGGATGTGTTGGAGGCAGCGCAGATCGACGGCGCCAGCTGGACCAAGACGTTCATCTGGGTCACCCTGCCCCAACTGCGCCGCTACATTGAGCTGGGTGTTCTGCTCGGCACCATCTACGTTGTCAACACGTTTGACCAGATCTACCTCATGACGGCCGGTGGCCCCGGTACTGCCAGCGCCAACCTGCCGTTTTACATCTACCAGCGGGCCTTTCTGGGCTTCGACATTGGCCAGGCGGCAGCGATGGGTGTTGTGGTGGTCATCGCCACCATCATCATCGCCACCTTCGCCCTGCGCCTGATCTTCCGCAGCTTTGACGCAAAGGACTAAGCCGTGACTACCACCATCACTCCCCCCGTCGTTATTTCCACCGAGCGGAAGTCCCGTGAAGCTCGACGCCGGTTTGCCGGCTCCAGCCTCACCACCCTGACGTGGTTGCTCGCGTTTGTTTTCTTCGCACCGGTGATCTGGCTGGTCATGACGGCGTTCAAGCCGGAATCGCTTGCCGCCTCCACCCCACCAGTGTTCTTTTTTACGCCAACCCTTGAGCAGTTCGAGGCTGTTCTCAGCAATGGTGCCGGTACCTACTTCCTCAACTCGCTCATGGCCACGGGCATTTCAACGATTTTTGTCATCCTGCTGGCGGTACCGGCCGCCTACGCGGTGAGCATTCGTCCGGTGAAGAAGACCCAGGACGTCCTGTTTTTCTTCATCTCCACCAAGATGCTGCCAGTGGTGGCGGTCATCATGCCGATCTACGTTATTGCCGGGCAGATCAAGGCGCTGGACAATATTTGGACCCTGGTGGTCCTGTACACGGCCATGAACCTGCCCATAGCCGTGTGGATGATGCGTTCCTTCTTCCAGGAGGTGCCCGCAGAGGTCCTTGAGGCAGCAGCCATGGATGGCGCCGGAGTCATCAAAACCATGCGCACCATTTTGATCCCCATGGTCACCCCCGGGCTGGCCGCCACGGCACTGATTTGTGTGATCTTTGCGTGGAACGAGTTCTTCTTTGCCTTGAACCTCACAGCGGCCAACGCCTCCACGGTGCCGGTGTTCCTTGTCTCCCAAATGACCAGCGAGGGTTTGTTCCTTGCCAAGCTGTCGGCGGCCTCCGTGCTGGCGTCACTGCCGGTTGTCATCGCCGGCTGGTTGGCACAAAAGCAATTGGTTCGTGGACTTTCGATGGGTGCGGTGAAATAGAGAATGACTCTTCTACAAGGCTCGGCGAACACCTCGCTCCCCGATTCCATGACCGTTTCAGTGTTGGTCCGCCAAGGCGAACTACGCACCGAACAACGCCGTGTGCCGACCCCCGGGCCGGGCGAAGTTCTTGTGCGGATCACCTCGGTGGGGGTGTGCGGATCGGACACCCACTATTACAAGGAAGGCCGCATTGGCCCCTACGTGGTGGCGGCACCCTTGATTCTTGGCCACGAACCGGCCGGCGTCATTGTGGCCCTTGGCGCAGGCGTCACGGACCGTTCCGTGGGCCAGCGCGTCTCCCTGGAACCGGGCATCCCCGACCCCCTCTCGGCACAGACACTGGCCGGTTGTTACAACCTGGATCCTGGCGTGCGATTCTTCGCCACACCCCCCATCGACGGCGTGTTTTCCCAGTACGCTGTCCACCCCGGCGCGTTTTGCCATCCAGTCCCGGACTCCGTCTCGGACGACGCCGCGGCCCTGTTGGAGCCGCTCAGCGTGGCCCTGGCCGCCCGGTCAGCGGGCAAGGTCCAGATTGGCGATGCAGTGCTGGTAGCTGGCGCCGGCCCCATAGGCCTGCTCATCTCCAAGGTGGCGCAGTTGGCGGGCGCCACGGTTACGCTCACCGATGTCCGGGCGGAGCGTTTGGCCCCGGCCAAAACATACGGCGCAGCGCATACTTTCACGGCCGGTGAGCAGCCACCCGTTGAGCCGGTCTTTGACGTCTTCATTGACGCCACAGGCGCCGAGCAGGCCATCTTGGGCGGCCTGGCCCGGTTGGCTCCGCGCGGGCGCTGCGTTTTGGTGGGCATGGGCGCAGACACCATTGCGCTTCCGGTGCCCTTGGTGCAGGGCCGGGAACTCATGATCACGGGGACGTTCCGATACGCCAATACGTGGCCCACGGCCATTGCCTTGGCCGCTTCGGGGCAGATCGATCTGGACGGCCTGGTCACCTCGACGCACGGCCTTCAGGACGTGGAGGCAGCCCTGATCGCCGGAGCCATTCCGGGTGCCCTGAAGGCAGTGGTGCACCCCTAAGCGACGCTGCGCCCCTAGGCGACGGCGCACCCCGTGGCGACGCTATCGCAGTATTGGCTAGATTTTTGGCGACGCTATCGCAGTGCCCGCTCAGCCGCCGGCCACGGACTGGATGATCATCAGTTCCTGGCCGGCGGCGACACGTGTTTTCAGCCCGTCGAGCCGCCGCACCTCGTCCCCGTCGAGGTAAATGTTCACGAAACGGCGCAGCGCACCAGTCTCATCACGCATCCGCCGACCAAAAATGGGGAATTCGCCCGCCACGGCATCCAGCAGCTCCGACAGGGGCGCACCCTCCCCCACGTCAAGGCGCAATTCCTCGCTCCCGCCAACTAGTGGCTGCAGCAGCCGCGGCACGAGCATTGTCACCTCACCCACGGTGGCCCTCACTTAAAGTTCGACGGCGGCTGCACGGACACACAGCACATCGGGCAGGTGCGCGAGGACTTCGGCGAAGTGCTCGCCCTCATTGGCGCTGGCATACACTGAGCCGCCGCGGGTGCCAAAGTAGACGCCTGCCGGCTCCGCATTGTCCACGGCCGCGGCGTCCCTGAGCACCACGTTGTAGTCGGGTTCGGCCAGCCCTTGGGCCAGCCGCCGCCAGGACGACCCGCCGTCGTCAGTCCGGTGGACAGCAAGCTGGCCACCTGGCGGAATCCGTTCCCCGTCGGCCATGATCGGGACAACCCATGCCGTCCCGGAACGGCTGGGGTGGGTCAGCATGGTGAAACCAAAGTCTGTGGGCAGCCCGTCTGCAATGGAAGTCCAGGTGTCGCCGGCGTCGTCGCTGCGGTACACACCGTGATGGTTCTGCGCGTAGAGCGTGTCCGGATTGTTGGGGTCGCGGGCCACCTTGTGCACGCACTGGCCAAATTCGGGCAGCGGGTCGGGCATGAAATATGCCGAAATGCCCTTGTTCCGCGCCACCCACGTCTCCCCGGCATCTGTGCTCCTGTAGACCCCGCCGGTACTCATGGCAACATGGATGGTTCCGGGGTCGCTGGGACTTGGCAGAACCGTGTGTGCTGCCGCACCGCCAAATCCGGCACCCCATTCGGGGCGGTGCGGATGGTCCCAGAGCCCCCTGTTGAGCTCAAAATGCTCGCCACCGTCGGTGGACTTCCACACCGAGATGGGCTCGCATCCGGCCCACACGACTCCCGGGCGGTCGGCACTGTCCGGCTGGATCTGCCAGACACGCTCCAGCGCGGCGTCAGTGTCGGCGGGGAACGTGATGGCGCCATGATCGGGCTCCTGCCAGGTGGCGCCAAAGTCGTCCGAGTGGGCCACTGTTGGCCCCCAATGCTCGCTGCGCAGGCCCACCAGGATTCGGGTTTTGCCGTCCCTGGTGTCGATCCCGATGCTAGGAATCTCCTGCATCAAAAAGTGCGGACCACTAAAAGTGAAGTTTGACCTGTCCGCACTGGTTCCCAGCCATAGACCCTTCTTGGTTCCCACAGCCAGCAGCGTAGTGATTGGCTGGGCTGGCGACTGTGCCTCCACGGACTTCGACTGCGTCTCATTGCTCGTCATGGGTTAAATTCGACCACCCATGCACCGTGGCAACAAGGGTTACTGGTCAGTAACTTCCGCATCCGACACCCAGCAGGGACGGGCGTGGCCACGTCAAGAAAGCCTCCGACATACCCCCATGGGGTACTTGACACATACCCTATGGGGGTATAAATTTGGGTCATGACAACCACAGAAACAGAGCACGCTGGCCCACACGGCTACAGCGAGGATAAACAGGCCTACCTGCGCCGCCTCAAGCGCGCGGAGGGCCAGGTTCGCGGCATCGCCCGGATGGTTGAGGAGGACAAGTACTGCATCGACATCCTCACCCAGATGGCCGCCGTCAATAAGGCACTACACGCGGTGAGCATCGGCCTCCTCGAGGACCACATTGCCCATTGCGTGGTCAACGCCGCCAACGAATCGCAGGAAAGCGGCAACCCGGAGATCGTCTCCGAAAAGGTTGCCGAAGCCACCGCCGCCATTTCCCGCCTACTCAGGAGCTAGCCAACATGAACACCACCACCATCAACGTTTCAGGCATGACCTGCGGGCACTGCGTCAGCTCCGTCACCGAAGAACTAACCGAACTCAAGGGCGTGGAGACCGTTTCTGTGGACCTCAACGGAGGCGGCATCTCGGAAGTCACCATCACCTCCACCCTGACGCTCGACCCCGCGGAAATCAGCGAGGCCATCGCCGAGGCCGGCTACCTCATGGTCGCCAACAACGCCTAACCACCTACCAAGGCAAAGGAGCGCCATGAGCGCCTCAGACATTTTGACCCAAACCGCCACACCCGGCCCCCGCATGGTCGAGCTCGACATTGCAGGCATGACCTGTGCCTCATGCGTCAGCCGGGTTGAGCGCAAGTTGGGCAAACTCGAAGGCGTCAGCGCTTCCGTGAACCTCCCGCTGGAAACAGCCCAGGTCACGGTCCCCGCCGGCATTTCCAACCAACAAATCATCGACACCGTCAACGCAACCGGCTACACAGCCAGGCTCAAGCACGACGCC
The DNA here is from genome assembly GCF_054511095.1 of Arthrobacter sp. TMN-49. NCBI lineage: Bacteria > Bacillati > Actinomycetota > Actinomycetes > Micrococcales > Micrococcaceae > Arthrobacter > Arthrobacter sp. TMN-49. The sequence continues at coordinate 54,498 of NZ_JBTNDH010000018.1, forward strand.
GCAGCGCCGGGTTCGCACGACTCCCACCAGGGCATGAACCACGGCGCCGGGCACGACGGCATGGACCACAGCGACCACATGGCGCACGGCGGAACCGCCGCAACTTTGCGTCCGCGGCTGATCCTGGCCGCCATTCTCACCATCCCGGTTTTCCTGATCTCTATGTTCCCGGCACTCCAATTCCCGCACTGGGGCTGGGTGGTGGGCGCCCTGACACTGCCGGTGGTGACGTGGTCGGCCTGGCCGTTCCACCGGGCCGCAGCCATCAACGCCCGGCACTTCGCCTCCACCATGGACACCCTGGTCTCCATTGGCGTCAGTGCGGCGTTCCTTTTCTCCACCGTCACCTTGTTCATGGAGCCGATGCTTACAGCGCACGGCGCACACATGAGCGGGCACGCCCCGCTGTACTTTGAGGTCTCGGCGGTGGTGGTGACGTTCCTGCTGTTGGGCCGCTACCTGGAGGCCAAGGCGAAAGCCAAGGCCGGCGACGCCCTCAAGGCGCTGCTGAGCCTTGGCGCCAAGGAAGCCACGGTGCTGCGCGACGGCGTCGAGGTGAAGATCGCCGCGGACCAGCTGGCAGTGGGTGAGATCTTCGTGGTCCGCCCCGGCGAAAAGATCGCCACGGACGGCATCATCACGGCCGGCACCTCGGCAGTGGACACGTCCCTGATTACCGGCGAGTCCCTGCCGGTGGATGTCACGGTTGATACCCCTGTCACGGGTGCCACCATCAACACCTCCGGCCGGCTGTTGGTGCGGGCCACCCGGATCGGGGCAGAAACGACACTGGCCCAGATGGGCAAGCTGGTCAGCGCAGCACAGGCCGGCAAGGCCCCGATCGCGCGCCTGGCGGACAGGATCAGTGCAGTGTTCGTGCCGATCGTGCTGGTCATCGCCGTCATCACCTTTGCCCTGTGGCTGATTTTTAGCGGCGACAGTCAGGCCGCGTTCACAGCCGCCGTTGCCGTTCTCATCATCGCGTGCCCTTGCGCCCTGGGATTGGCCACACCCGTTGGGCTGCTCACGGGAACCGGCCGGGCCGCCCAACTGGGCATCCTGATCAAGGGCCCCCAGGTCCTGGAGGACACCCGCACGGTGGACACCATCCTGCTGGACAAGACGGGCACTGTCACCGAGGGCAAGTTGAGCGTGGTCGACGTCGTGACTCTCGCCAGGGTACCCGAGGCCACCGTCCTGCGCCTGGCCGGGGCCGTGGAATCCCACAGCGAACACCCCATCGCGCACGCCATTGCCGAGCACGCCCGGAGCCGGGGCGAGTTGCCTGAGGTCAAGGACTTCAGTTCAGCCCCCGGCGGCGGCGTGCGTGCCACGATCGAAGGCAGCACTGTACTGGCCGGCCGGGCAGGCTGGCTAGAGGAAAACGGCGTCGAGCTTTCCGACGCCGACCGCGCAGCGCTGGTAAAGCAACAACAGCGCGGCACCACAGCCATCTGGGTGGCGGTGGATGGCGAGGCTGCTGGTTTGATTGCACTGAAGGACACCATCAAGGCCGGCTCCATTGCGGCCATTGCCACGCTCAAGGCACTGGGCTTGCGGCCCATCCTGCTCACCGGTGACAACGCCGCCGTGGCCGCCCAGGTGGCAGCAACCGTGGGAATAGCGCCCGCGGATGTGTTTGCCGACGTCCTGCCCGAGGGCAAGGTGACGGCCGTGAAAACGTTGCAGGCCGCCGGGGCCACGGTGGCCATGGCGGGCGACGGCGTCAATGACGCTGCAGCCCTGGCCCAGGCCGATCTGGGCATCGCCATGGGCTCGGGAACTGATGTTGCCATTGAAGCGGCAGACCTGACAGTCATGGGCAACGACTTGGGTCAGGTGGCCACAGCCATTGCCCTGTCACGGAGGACGCTCGGGACCATCAAGACGAACCTGTTCTGGGCGTTCTTCTACAACGCGATTGGGATCCCGGTGGCGGCGCTTGGCTTGCTGAACCCGATGATCGCCGGCGCGGCCATGGCAGCCAGCTCCGTGCTGGTGGTGGCGAACTCGTTGCGGCTGCGCCGCTTCGGTAAATAGCTGCTGGGTAATAAGGGGAGGTCCGGCGGGATACCGCCGGACCTCCCTGCCCCTGACGACAGCTAGCTAGTCGCGCGTGGCCAGCGCATCTTGGCCCCGCGCACCGGCCACGGCAAGGTCCACGGCGTAGCGGCCGCCGCGCCTGAACGGCCCGCGTAGTTCGTCAAGACGGACCATGACCACCCCAAACATAATGAACAGTCCGCCCAGCAGCTGGATCACCTGGGGCAACTCCCCCAGCAAGATCCACGCCCAAATGACGGCAAAGAGGACCTCGAACAACGCCACAAAGGACGCCACCCTGGACCCCAGCCCGCGCGTGGAAATAATGCCCACCACATAGGCAAACACAGTTGTCACCAGCACCAGCCCCAAAACCGGCACAAACCACGGCACCTGGTTCCCCGCGAACACCACATCACTGGTGGTGTACGCCAGCGGCATCACCCCCGCCAGCCCCATCCCAACGATGGCCGCCGCACCCACCGCCATGCCACCGCCAGCCATGAGGATCGGCGGCACGTTGTCATCGGCCCGGGCCGACATGACAAAGTAAAAGGCCGAGCACACGGCTGCGGCAAGGCCCCAAAGGATGCCCTCCACGCTGACCTTCTGGTCGCCGGCCAAATCTAGCACCAGCACCAGCCCGGCCATGGCACTGGCGGCACCCACAATGGTGAGAATGCGCGGGCGTTGACGGGTCATCAGCCACGCCCAGCCGACCAACAGCACCGGCGACAGGTATTCCAGCAGCAGGGCCACACCCACCGACAGGTGCGCCACGGCGTTAAAGAAGAACAGTTGGCACAGCGCGATGGGCACAATGCCGTAGATGGCGATGCGCAGCAGCGAGCCCTTCACCACGTGCCACTGGCGCACCAGGGTGATGATGACGGGAATAAGAAGGACGACGGCGGCGCCCCCAATGCGGATGGCGACGGCCGCGCCGGGGGACCAGCCGGCGTCGAATAGGGACTTGGCGAAGGAGCCGGACAGGGCAAATGCTGCTGCCGAGACAAAGGCCAGCAACAGGGCCGGGGAGGCCGCGGTTGTCCGTTTAGCGGCAGCGGGGGAAACAGCTGTGTTCTTCGAAGAGGGCATGGGAGCATCCATTTGTCAGGAGTGTAAGGCGTTAGACTAATGACATTACGCCCGTCAAATGTCAGGAGTCAAGGTGGTTTTTACTAATGACACGGAGCTGGCTTTACTGTCGGCCGCACATTTGATCAACACAGCACCCAGCTCTGTCGAAGTCGAACGAGGCGTCACGGGGCACGACGCCATGCAGAGCGTGGCCGATCTTGACAGCTTTGTGCTGCAGGAACAATTCACCGGCTCACGCGAACACTCGGCGGCCGAAGTGGAAGCAGTGAGGGCCATGCGCGATGAGCTGCGCGTCATCTTTACCGCGGACGAGGACACAGCTGTGGTCATGGTCAATGCGCTGCTGGCCCGCGCCCGCGCCCTGCCGCAGCTGGTCAAGCACGATCAGTGGGATTGGCACCTCCACGCAACAGCCCCGGCAGCGCCCCTGGCCCAGCGCATGGGGGTTGAGGCGGCCATGGCATTGGTGGATGTCATCCGAGCCAAGGAGTTGGGCCGGCTGAAGGTATGCGCCGCCCCCGACTGCAAGGCGGTGCTCGTTGACCTGTCCAAGAACAGGTCCCGGCAGTACTGCACGACAGGCAATTGCGGCAACCGGGCCCACGTGGCCGCCTACCGGCGTCGTCAATCAGGGCAAAAATAGATCGAACGTACAGTTAATGCCGATGTTTCTAGGAATCATCGGCATTAACTGTACGTTCGACCTGAGGACGGAAACTACTTCATGGTTCCTGCAGACACCGAGCCCTGGAGCTGGCGCTGGAAGAGGATGTACATGATCAAAACCGGGACAACCACAATGATGGCTGCCGCGAACAGCGAACCAAAGTCCACCGCGTAACCCTGCTGGCCGGCGAAGGCCGCAATACCCTGGGATAGGACATAGTTCTTCGGATTGGTGTTGATGGCCACGGGGATCAGGTACTGATTCCACAGTCCCAGGAAGTTGAAGATGGCAACCGATGCCATGCCAGGCTTGGCCATGGGCAACATGATCTGGAAGAACGTGCGCCATTCACCGGCACCGTCAATCTGTGCCGCTTCAGCAATTTCGTTCGGTAGAGCCTTGAAGAAGGAGAACAGGAAGAACACTGTGAAGGGAAGCGCGAACGCAACATAGACAATGATCAAACCGGGCAAGGTGTTCAACAGCCCCATGTTCTTCAGGATGAAAAACAAGGGCACGATGGCCAGGAAGATCGGGAACGTCAGGCCTGCGAGCATCAGGTAGTAGATGGCCCGCGAACCCGGGAACACAAAACGCGCCAAGACATAGGCACACATGGCGCCGAGCACCATCACGATGACCAGCGCGAAGCCAACCACAATGACAGTGTTGAAGAAGTACGATCCGATTCCGGCCGTGTTCCATGCGTTGACATAGTTCTGGAACTGCCACTCCTTGGGCAGGGAGAACGGTGACGCAAAGATCTCCGGCGTCGACTTGAACGAGGAGAGCAGGGTCCAGCCCAGGGGCACGAGCACCAGCAGGGACCACAGCGCCAACATGGTGTGCGAAACTCCCGCTACAACCTTGTCGCCCTTTGTCTCCTGGGACTTACGCTCAACATGTCCGTGGACTGCATGCTTGTTCTTAACTATATTCAAAGCCATTATTCTGACACATCCTTGCTGCCGCCGGTCCAACGGTTCACCAGAAACACGAGCGCCGAGAAGATCAATGTAATTACTGCTAGGACCACACCCATGGCACAGGCAAGGCCGAACTGGCCCTTGGCGAATGCCGTGGTGAACAGCTTCTGCGACATGACCAGGGTGGAGTTCTCGGGCCCACCCGTGGAGTTCAAGATGGACATGTACACAAATGCGTCCAAAGCCAGAATGCCCATGTACACGTAGGCTGTCTGGATATTGTCACGGATCAGTGGAATGGTGATATTGATGGCCGTACGGAACCGGCCGGCGCCGTCGATGCGGGCAGCCTCATAAGTTTCCGCTGGGATACCCTTAATGGCTGCGATGAACAAGATCATGTAGAAGCCAACAAAGCCCCACACAATCACAACCATCGAGGCGATCATGGCGGTGCGTGCATCGCCCAGCCACGGGTAGTCCTTAAAACCATCCAGGCCGATGCCCGTCAGGATGCCGTTGAGCAAGCCGTTAGCCGGGTTGAAGATCTGCGCCCAGATAATGCCAATGACGACGGCGGGGATCACGTAGGGGAAGAAGGAGACGATGCGGTAGAAACCGGCGCCCTTCAACCCCTTGATCTGACCGCGGCTGCTGCCGCCAATCGTGACCAGCGTTGCCAACACCAGAGCCAGGATCACCGTGATGACGGGCAGGAAGATCGCTAGAACAATACTGTTGCGCATAGACAACATGAAAATGTCATCATTGAAAAGCTTGACATAGTTGCCAAGTCCCACGAACGGCATGTTGTTGTCGAAGCCGCTCCAGCTGGTCATCGAGTAATACACCGCCTGGACAAAAGGCGAGATCACGAAGACCAGATAGATCACCAGCGGCAGTCCCAGGAAGACTGCCATGAAGCTGACCTTATCGAATGTCAATTTTTTCCGGCGCCGCCGGGCAGTGGCGACAACGCCACTGCCCGACCGCACTGCTTTTGTTGCTTGTGTCACTTCACTTCAATCTTCTTGACCGAATCGTCCTTGGCCACCTTGTCGGTGATGGACTGCAGGGCCTTGGTGAGGCCTGCGACGTCGAGCTTGCCGTCAAGGAAAGAGTTCCACGGGACCAGCATGTCGGCGTTCATGCCGTACAGGTCCACGAAGTTCCAGGTGAAGATGTCCTTGCCAGCCTTGTCCAGCAAGTCCGTCTGCGAGACCAGCGCGGTGGAACCGAAACCGTCGGCAGGAACCGTGCCCTTGACAACTGTCGGAGCCAACTTTGTCTTGGCGAAGTTGGTGGCTGCTTCCTTGGAGAGCATGGTGCGCAGCAATTCCTTGCCAGCAGCAGCATTGGCACCCTTGGTGGGAATAATGAAGGGCTCGCCGGCTGCGGAGTGCAGACCTGTCTGGGCAATCTTCGGGCTGGCGGAAACAACAGGAACAGTAGCGCCTGTCATCTTGAAGTCAGCCTTGGTCTGAGCCTTCATCTCGTTCTCGATCCAAGAACCTGAAGGGTAAAGCAGCGCATCCTGGTTGTTGCTCCACTGTGCCTGAGCGGCAGTGAAGACGGTGCCGGAGCCGCCGGGCTTGATGTAGCCAGCCTTGACGATCTTCTCCATGGCGGTGAAGACACTCTGGATGGCCGGGTTGGACCACGCGTCGGACTTCAGGTTTTCAAGAGCCAGGCGGACTTCGTCGCCGCCTTCCTTAATAGCTGATGCGATAGCCATTTCTTGGTAGTACGTGGCGGCTTCCTTGCCCCAGACGAACAGGTACTTGCCCTGCTTCTTGGCCTCGGCGCCAAGTGTCAGGGCCTCCTCCCACGTGGTGGGCACCTTCCAACTATTGGCGTCGAACAGGGACTTGGAGTACCACATGGCGTAGACGGTGAGTACGTAGTTGATGGCGGCAACCTTGCCATCAAAAGTACCCGGAGCCAAAACGCCGTCGTACAGGGTGTCGGCAATCTTGGTGCCTTCGAGGTTGTTCGCCTCGGTGACGCTCTTGAGGTCTTCGAGCTGTGCCAAGATGGTGGCGAAGCCGATGGCCTTGGCGCCGGAGTTGTCAACCAGGTCCGGCGGAGTGCCACCGACAAAGCGGGGCTGCAGTTCCTGGGCAATGTCCGTGGACGGGCTGATCTTGACTTCCATGTTCGGGAAGTTCTTCTTGACGATGGCGCCGGCGAACTCGACGTAGTCGATGCCGTAGCCACCCTTGAAGATGACAGCGTCAAGGACGCCGGAATCGGCAACAGCAAACGGGTTCTTGGCGTCGCCGCCTGCGGCGGGAGCGCCGGAAGTAGCTGCAGGCGTGGAGCCGCCTGCACAGGAAGCCAAAGCTCCACCCAAGGGCAAGAGCACGGCGGTGGCTAGTGCTCCGCGGAGGAATCCACGACGCTGCAGCGGCTTGTTCTGAATACTCATTCTATGTACTACCTTCCATTGATGGTACGAACGCTAAATCGTTTCTGCCTTGTACTTCTTTGTACTGGTACTGCGTTTCATGCGGCTGACTTCAGGCGCTGTAGCTGACTTCTTCTACTGAGCTGTTGGAATCATGCCTCACGCCTGAGCCGGCCGGGGTACTGGCCCACCAGCGCGGTATTGTGTTCGTCCCCGCCCGGGATATTTGCCGAAATATAGATGGGCGGTTCCTTCCCCGCTCGGATCAGGCATTGTACCGTCTCGATGGTCAACAGCTGCGCAATATAGGCAGCTGTGATGGATGAGACAGCACCAACACCTCCTCCGCCGGAAACCTCTAGGGTGGTATCGCCATAAGGCGCCTTGTTATCGATAACAATATCTGCAATCTCACAGAGACGCATCCCACTTGGGTGTTTTGTTTCGACAGCATTTGTGTGTTCCAGGCTGGTGACAGCTATCACTTTGTGGCCGCGGGCCTTGGCAGCCAAGGCCAATCCCACAATGGAGCCGTTCACACCTGAATTTGAAGCGATAATGAAGATGTCGCGAGGATCAACCAGTGAAAGGTTGAACAGCTCTTCCGCCACTGCCGTGTCACGCTCCAACACCGAACCTTCCAGCGAGTCCAGCACTGCGACGTCGCGCTCTCCATGGAGGACTAGGTCGCGCAGGGCGATCTTGCTGGTGGGGATCAAGCCACCGGCACGGCCGGCAATTTCCATGGCGAATGCCTCGGAGTGGCCCGTGCCAAATGCTTGAATGACCCCATCGTTGGCCAGTGCGTCAGCCATGGCTTGTGCAGCCTCGGTGGCACCGCCGCCAAGTGCCCATGCAGTAATGGCTTCGAGCCGGGAGGAAACTTCCAAACTGTAGCTCGTAATGGAATTAGGAATGATCCTCACCCCTTCCCGTGTTGCGCTGCCCCCTGTGCGTGCCCAGTTCAATGCGGGCCGCCCTGGTGGGGCGGCGGTGCGGGGACACGGCCATGGCTGAGGCCGCCAGCTTCGAGGTGGTCTGGGCAAAATTCACCTGAGCCACCAGTAAATAGATCAAATCCAGGACAAGCAGTTGAACATGCTTGGCGGAAAGGTCATCCGGTTGCAGGAACTGCTCATGCACCGACGTGATAATGGAGGCATCAGCACTCTCGGCCAGGGGCGAACCGGGGTTGTTGCTCAACGCAACCGTCAGCGCGCCAGCCTCGCCGGCTTCACGCAACATTTGCAAGGTTTCCTCGGTGCGGCCGGTATTTGAAATACCAATGGCCACAGAATTCGTATCCTGAATGGCTGCGCTTGTCAGGCCGGCGTGCACCTCAGACCAGTGATGGGCGTTGATGCCAATCCGGTACAGGCGTGACTGCAGCTCCTTGGCCATGACAGCACTTCCACCAATGCCATAGATGTCCACATGGGCGCTCATGGCAATGCGGCGGGCAATCTTGTTCATCAACGCCAAATCCATCACGGCGGCGGTCTCCTCCAGCGAACGCGTATGGGCGTTCACCAGGGTGCTGAGCACATCACGCGCGGAGTCGTCGGGGCCAAAGGCCCGGCCAATATCCGCTTTCCACGACTCCCGAGCGTCACTGCGACCCAGGTCCGAAGCAATGCTGACCCGGAATGGGACGTAGCCGGCGTATCCGAGCAGGCGGCAGAACCGCGTCACCGTGGCAGGGGAGGTTTTTGTTCGCTCCGCCAGTTCCATGATGGACAATTCCAACGGCGCCTGCGGGTGTTCCAAAAGATACGTTCCAATTTTCGCCATGGCGGCCGGCATGTCAGGTAGTTTTGCCTGAATACGGTTCACGACGCCGGCAGCTGTCACTGCTGCGGGAGTTGGCGTGAAGGCTGACATGTGAAAATCCGTTTCTTTTAGGTGATTACATAATGAAAACTATTATCACCGTGGATGTAAGTCAAGTCACACCTAGACACAGAATGGTAACGATGCATAATTTCCTGGCAATTGACGCCGGCGGCACGTCCACGCGGGCCGTCTTTCTTGACGACTCGGGGCAGTGTCTGGGGTACGGCACAGCGGGGGGTGGAAACCCGGCATCACGGGGAATTGAGCCTGCTTTGGACGCACTTATTGCGGCCTCCGAAAAGGCGTTGGGCGGAGGTGTCCAGACCATCACCACGGCCTTGGTGGCAATGGCCGGTGCATCCCTTGAATTGCCGACACATTTGTTCCTGGACAGGTTTGTGACGCTGGGACTGACAGGTCAAGTAGTGATCGAATCTGACTTATTGGCAGCGTTTTACTCTGGAAGCTATCAGGACAATGGGAGCGCTTTGATAGCTGGCACCGGAGCAGTGGGTGCCCGCATCACGGCAAGTCACCTTGCTGCGGTGGCCGACGGTACAGGCTGGCTGCTAGGTGATGAAGGCTCCGGATTCTGGCTGGGACGTCAGGTGGCACGGGCTGTGGCTGCGGCACTTGACGGTCGCGGCCGGCCAACAGCGCTGACGGAACTGGTCTTGGCGGACTTGGGTATCACCCTTGATTCAACCCAGCGGACCCAGGGCCGCCTGCGGGCCCAACAGCAGCTTATTTCCAAGGTCTACGAGGGCAGCGCAATCGAGCTGTCCCGCTTTGCCCCGCTGGCGTTTGGCGTTGCGGAGGACCCCGTAGCGGCGGACATCATTGACCGTGCCGCCGAGGCTCTGGCCCGGACTCTCATGGCCGTTGCCCCCGGCGCGGACGAGCCCTTGGTCTTTGGTGGCAGCGTGCTGACCAAGGGCGGCACCGTGGCTGCGGCCGTAGCCGCTCGATTGGCGGCCGCGACACCACCAGTTTTGGTCCACGACGGGGTGGTGGGAGCAGCCGTACTAGTGCTCAAGCGCCATGGCGTTGAGGTCGGCGCCGAAGTATTTGCACGCATTCAAGGCAGCCTGGCAACCCTGCGCGGCTAGTAGCGCGGCAACGCTGGAGTCCCTCTACCTCACGCAGATTCTCGAGCCGCGTGGAGTCACTTGGTTGATTGGTTGTCTTTTTGCGTCGGGGCGGGCCCCTAGTTCGCGTCAGCAGCACACTCACCGAACGGCCGCGGGCCGAAAAATGCCATAGTTTGACGGAAATGCCACAGTTTGAACTATGGCATTTCCGTCAAACTATGGCATTTTCCTGCACCCGGCGGCCGAGGACGTCAGGCGCTAGCGTGCGGAGGTGTCGCCGTCGTCGGCGTTCTTGGCGTCGGTGTTCTCCGCGGCATTGCTGGCGTCAGCGTCATTGGCGTCAGCCGCGCCGGCCGCGGCACTGGCCCTGGCCGCCTTCAGCCTGTCGGAAGACTTCAGGTTCACCCCGGAACCTTCGCTGAGGTACTCGTCATTTTCCTTGTGCCCCATGACCAGCAGGGAAGCGACCAGCAGCGTGGCGATGAAGGCGATGCCAAAGGCAATGCCGCCCAGATCCCAGCGGAGGCCGTGAATGGTACCGCCGGCGGACACCACAAGGGTGACAATTCCCGCTACGGCACCCATCGCAAAGGAGAAGCTGAGAGGGAACTTGATGGAGTTGCCCGGGTTCGGGTTCTGCGGCTCTACACTGCCCACAATTGGTCCTTTGGCTTGGTTGGTATTACACGCACCACGCGTTTCTACGCAAAGTAGAACATATGGCTTCTAGTTTACGGGGCTTTTGCCTTGTGGCCGTCATGGCGCAAGGTGAGGGCCGACAACGCCCACAAGGCGCCCGTCATCAGGGCCCCGCCGCCGGCAACACCCATCAGCCCATGCGGTCCGGCCGCGGCGAAGAAGGGCAGCAGGAAGCCGGTGCCAAGGCCCAGGATGCCAGAGATCAGCCAGTCGCTGCCCAGTGCCGATTTTGTTTTTGCCGTTCCGGCCGGCCGGTACAGTGCCGCGAACAGCTCGGCTGCACCCATGACGGCGAGCGCGGCCCCGCCCAGCACGGCTGCCACAAGTGTGCTCGCCGAGATAACTACCACCACGCCACTGACGGCCAACAGGGCAGCGGCGCCCAAGAGCACCAGTCGTCGCGCATCATTACGGGGCAGCGACAGTGTATGCACTGTCCAGTAGTGGGCTGCGGCTGCGGCCAACAAATATGCGCCGAGGCTCAGGCACAATCCCAGCGTGCCCGGTGCACCCCAAAAGACTGTCGTGAGGCCAAAGGCCAAGGTGACCAGGGCTCGCAGCAGCACGGCTCGCCATAGGAGTGGTGCGTTTGCAGCGCTCAGGCTGGCACTGGCTGATTGGGGAAGGGCAGTTTCACTCACCCATCAAGTCTAGCCGGGGCCAGCGGGCGCGCCGACCTGCATCCAACGCCCCGTTCTGGCGCGCAGGCCAAGGGTCAGGCCCCGGGCTCCCATGTATCCGAGGGTGAACGCCGCCCACACCCAGAACAGCCCCGGACCGGTGTCACCAAAGTCCACGCTGGCTACCCAATAAAGCAGGGGCAGGTAGACAACCAGGTTCGCCACTCCCACCAGCGCCAGGTAGCGGGCATCGCCTGCCCCAATGAGAACGCCATCGAGCACAAAGACGTATCCGGCCAGTGGTTGCCCAACAGCCATGACCAGTAGTGCTGTTGCCAGCGCCGCGTGGACGTTGGTGTCTGTGGTGAAAATCCACCCCACGGAGCCTGCTGCCGCCCAAAGGGCCAAGCCTGTCAGCACGCCGAAGCCCACACCCCATTGAGTCATGGTCCTTGTCAGCACACGCACCGCCGCAACGTTGCCGGCACCAAGTTCCTTGCCGATCAACGCCTGGGCGGCGATGGCGAGAGCGTCCAGGGCAAAGGCGAGAAAAGTGAAAATTGTCATGGCCAGTTGGTGGGCGGCCAGGTTGGTGGGTCCTTGCGCTGTCACCACCACTACCGTGACGAGGATTGCCGCCCGCAAAGACAAGGTGCGCACCATCAGCCAACTTCCCACCCGGGAGACAGTCCTCACCCCGGCCCAGTCGGGGCGCAGCCCAACATGGTAGTGGCGTGCAGCCCGCACCACGATGACCAGATACACCACGGCCATCCCCCATTGGGCCATGACAGTGCCGGCGGCTGCACCGCCAACTGATAGCCCAAATCCGTACACCAAGACAAAGTTCATGGCGATGTTGACGGCGAAGCCGGCCGTGGCCACCAGCAAAGGTGTTTTGGTGTCTTGGAGCCCCCGCAGAACGCCCATGGCTGCCATGACCAGAAGCATGGCTGGGATCCCGGCCATGCTGATCGAGAGGTATTGCTGCGCGTACACCAGGACGTCGCCTTGTGCCCCCAGGGCGCTCAGCAACCCGCTGCCGGTGAATATGCCAACAGCGGCAAGCACCACGCCCAGAATTGCCGCCAACCACAGGCCGTCACGGCCGACGGCGAGGGCCTGGGCGGGCCTGCCCGCCCCCAGCAGGCGCGCCACGGCCGGAGTAGTGGAGTATGCCAGAAACACCATAAGCCCCACGGCAGTTTGCAGAACTGTGGCAGCCAAACCCACGCCCGCCAATTGTGCAACACCCAAATGCCCCACAATGGCCGAGTCGGCCAGAAGGAATAAGGGCTCGGCAATGAGCGCGCCAAAAGCGGGTATTGCTAGCCCTCGAATCGCCCTGGCGGTGGAACGGCGAGTTGCTCCGGGAGCCTCCGGGGGCGTCACTGATTTAGGCATGCGTCAACACTATCGCCCACCACCGGCGTAGTGACTTCAAGCAGTTGTGCCATGAGCACCTTGAGGGCCGCGATGATCTGCACAACAGCTGCACAACAGCTGCACAAGGACTCCACAAGGGCTCTGCTGCCTAGTAGCCCCCGCCGTTGTCGCTGGCCATGTTCGCAAAGCGGGAGTAGTGGCCCTGGAAGCCCACCACAATGGTTTTGGTGGGGCCGTTACGGTGCTTGGCCACGATCACGTCGGCTTCACCAGCACGGGCAGATTCCTTGTCATAAATGTCTTCACGGTGCAACAGGATGACCATGTCCGCGTCCTGCTCGATCGAGCCAGATTCACGAAGGTCGGACACCATGGGTTTTTTGTCTGTGCGCTGTTCGGAACCACGGTTTAGCTGCGAGAGCGCCACCACGGGAACTTGCAACTCCTTCGCCAGCAACTTCAAGGCACGGGAAAACTCGGAGACTTCCTGCTGGCGGGATTCCACGCGCTTGCCCGAGGACATGAGCTGCAGGTAGTCCAAAATGACCAACTTCAAGTCATGCTGCTGTTTCAGCCGGCGGCACTTGGCCCGGATCTCCATGAGCGACATATTGGGTGAATCGTCAATGAACAGTGGTGCTTCATTCATCTTGCCCATGGTGGTGGCAATCTTGGACCACTGATCGTCCTTGACGGTTCCCTTGCGCAGGTCTTGCAGGCTGATGGTGGCCTCGGCGGAAAGCAGGCGCATGGCAATCTCATTGCGCCCCATTTCCAAGGAGAACACCACGGTAGCCATGTTGTGGTCAATAGCCGCCGAACGCGCCCAGTCAAGTGCGAACGTGGATTTTCCAACGGCCGGCCTGGCAGCAATAACGATCATCTGGCCCGGGTGTAGCCCGTTGGTTAGTTCATCAAATTCGTAGAATCCTGTGGGCACCCCCGTCATGCCTTCGCCCTTGTGCCCCGACGCTTCAATTTCATCGACGGTGGATTCCATGACGTCCTTCAACAGCACATAGTCCTCCGTGCTGCGACGTTCGGCCACGGCAAAGATCTCCGCCTGGGCGGCGTTGACAACGTCCTCAACTTCGCCGTCCTGGGCGTAGCCCATCTGGACGATCTTGGTCCCGGCCGTGACCAGCCGGCGCAGTACCGCCCGCTCGGCAACGATTTCGGCGTAAAAGCCGGCATTGGCGGCCGTAGGAACCGACTGGATGAGCTGGTGCAGGTAGGCGGCTCCGCCAACCTTGGTAATTTCGGTGCGCTTGGTCAGCTCATCGGAGACAGTGACGGCGTCGGCGGGCTCGCCACGGCCGTAGAGGTCAAGGATGGCCTCATAGATGCTCTCGTGGGCCGGGCGGTAAAAGTCATTTCCACGCAACACCTCAACGACGTCGGCAATGGCGTCCTTGGAGAGCATCATGCCGCCCAAGACGCTCTGTTCGGCGACGAGATCCTGCGGCGGTGTCCTGGCGAAATCCGGTTCGCGGGAGGAAGTCCCTGCTTCTCGACTTGAAGCTGACATAAGTTGGTGCCCACTTTCTGCCCTGCTGGCCGGGCATTTCCACCGCATGAGCGATGCATTCTCTGGTACTACTCCTCCTTACCAGCTGATACCGACAAAGTTGTCGTTGCAGAGGGGTCATGGGCAACGTTAGACGCAAGAACTCCAACTACCAACCCCGTTGTCCACTGCCCCTGTGGATAACCGGTGCATTAAGTGCCTCTGCTTGTGCACAGGATGGGGACAAGCATGTGGAAAAGTCTGGGGATAGCCGCACAACACGCCTCTGACCTGCTCAAACACTCCCCACCGCCTGTGGATGGAAAATTTGTTGCCCCAATATTCCCAGCCATGCCGGGGCTTGGCACGGTGGATAAGCACAAAAGTCCCGGCAGGATATCCACAGACATATGTCAATCTGTGGATATCCCCCCATGACGGCGAGCTATTCCTCTATGCACTCTTAGGCATGTCCGGCCTCCCGGGCCTCACGAGACGGATCACGAGAAAGATCACGGCAGGCAATAGTCGTGAACCCCAAACCAGCAACAACGGCCGGCGCTACACTACAAAGAACCATAAGGAGCACCATGATGAGCACCGAGCCCCACTCACCACGGACTGATACGAGGACCAACAAAACTCACGCCACGGACGTGGATCCGCTGGTGTTCATCAGCACCGCGGACATCACCGAAACTAGGCGCACGGATGCCCTGGTGGTGCTGGAGATGATGGCGGAGATTACCGGGCAGCCGCCGCGCATGTGGGGGCCAAGCATCATCGGTTTTGGCCTGTATCACTTCAAGTACGCCTCGGGGCGTGAGGGCGACACCGCCGCAGCAGCATTCTCGCCCCGAAAAGCCAACCTGGTCATGTACGGGCTCACGGAATCGCCGGAGGCCGGATCCTTGCTGGAAAAATTGGGTAAGTTCAAGTCCAGCGTGGCGTGTGTTTACATCAACAGGCTCGCCGACATTGACGTGCACGTACTCCGTGAACTCATTGAGCTGAGTTACCGGAATGCAACCACCACCACTGACCCAGAATCGGAATCAAAATCAGAGAGTCGCTAGTTAAAGAAAGCAGCCCGGCTCCCGCAAAACGGGGGCCGGGCTGCTTTTGACGCTATGAGCGGGCTATTAGCCTGCTACAACGTTCAAGACAATAACGGCTGAAACGTCGTCGTGGAGACGAACGTTTGCAGTGTGCTTGCCGGTGCTCTTGATGTGCGCAGGCAGTTCAACCTTGCGCTTGTCAATGGTTCCCAGACCTGCAGCGGCAACAGCCTTTGCAACGTCGTCAGCCTTGACGGTACCGAACAAGCGGCCTGAGGCGCCTGCCTTAACCTTCAAAACAACAGCGTTGGCCTGCAGAGCAGAGGCCTGCTCCTGAGCAGCTTCGATGGAAGCGTGCACGTGGGCCAAGCGAGCAGCCTTGATGGTTTCCACCTGCTTCTCGCCACCCTTGGACCAGGTGAGAGCGAAGCCGCGGGGCAGAAGGAAGTTACGTGCGTAACCGTTCTTTACCTCAACGATGTCGCCAGCGGCACCCAGGCCGCTTACTTCGTGGGTCAAAATGAGCTTTGCCATGTTTATTTATCTCCCTTAACCGCGGCCAGCGCCGGAGTAGGGCAGCAATGCAACTTCGCGGGCGTTCTTGATTGCCTGGGCGATTTTGCGCTGCTCCTGAACGGTAACACCCGTAACACGACGTGCACGGATCTTTCCACGGTCAGAGATGAATTTGCGCAGCAATGCTACGTCCTTGTAGTCGATGACAGTGATGTCAGCGGCCTTCAAGGGATTGGACTTTGGTTTGGGCTTACGGAGTTCAGCCTTAGCCATCGTGGAGCTCCTTAGTATTCGTGGAGCCCGTGGATATTAATCCGCGGGATGGAGTGCGTACGGCGGTTGCCGCACAAATATTTTTTGTTGCTAGAAGGGAGGCTCGGAGTTATCCGGGCCAGCACCCCAACCGGAGGAGCCGCCACCGGGCGTTGCCCAGGGATCAGCTGCCGGTGCGGGCTGCTGCTGTTGTGCGCCGCCGCCCCAGCCGGGATTTCCCCCAGCGGGATTGGCGCCGAAGCCACCTTGGCCGCCACCGGCGTTGCCGCCAGTATTGCCGCCTTGGCCACCGTTGCCGCCACCAAAGTTGCCCCCACCCTGACCGCCGGAGCGTTGGGTGCGGTTAACTTTGACGTTGGCGTAGCGCAGCGAGGGGCCGATCTCGTCGACCTCAAGCTCCATGACGGTGCGCTTTTCGCCTTCTTTGGTGTCGTAGGTCCGCGACTTCAGCCGGCCTGAAACAATCACGCGAGTTCCCTTTGTCAGGGACTCGGCAACGTTTTCGGCCGCTTCGCGCCAGATCGACGCGCGGAGGAACAGCGTTTCGCCGTCCTTCCACTCGTTGGACTGGCGGTCCAAGGTCCGCGGAGTCGACGCAATGGTGAAGTTCGCTACTGCTGAACCGCTCGGGGTAAACCGAAGTTCGGGGTCACCGGTGAGATTACCAATGACCGTGATAGTGGTTTCGCCTGCCATCTGCTCCTGCTTCCTGCTTGTGTTTTCCTACGGAGAAAGAACTAAAGAAAGTGAACCGAAATTACTCGGCTACTACTTTCTGCTCTTCCGGACGGGTGATCTTGGTGCGCAGGATGGTCTCGTTGAGGCCAAGTACGCGGTCAAGTTCCTGAGCGGTAGCAGGTGCGGCAGTGAAGTTCACTACTGCGTAGATACCTTCAGACTTCTTCTGGATGTCGTAAGCCAGGCGACGACGGCCCCAGATGTCAACCTTTTCGATGGTTCCACCATCGGTGGTGATGACATTCAGGAACTTCTGAAGCGACGGCTCAACGGTACGCTCATCAACATCGGGGTCGATGATTACCATCAATTCGTAAGGACGCATATGTGAACCCACCTCCTTTGGGCTAGGCGGTTACGGCATTTCCGTAACAGGAGGTTCATTTGCAGTGTCCGGCGACTCTCAAGCACGCAGATTGAGCGACTGAAGTGTCAGCACAGACTTATCTATCCTACCGTAATTACGACGCCGGACACTCACCCTGCGCGTAACTCTCACCACACGGGCGGGGCCAGCATCGAAAACGACGGCGTTGGCGGTTGAGGCCGGTGGTCTACTGGTGGCCGAAACCGCCAGCGCCGTCTTTTTCGGCACTGCCATGCCTTAAAATGGAACGGACCCCTCCCCTGCCTGAAAGCAAAAGCCATGCGCTCCACTGAAAACGCCGTTGCACAGTGGCATGCCCAAAACCAATTGCGCCAGAGCCCCGCCTGGAAACTGTTGCAGGGCGCGCCGTGGGCGGCGGCGTTTCTGCGTGCTGAATTCACGGCCACCAAGCAGCGCGTTCCACTGGAGCAGTTCCATGCCGATTTGGCTGACTTCATGAAGGAACTGCGCGAGGAGAACCTCAGTCTCAACGAGGCGTGGCAGGCCTCCCACTACGCCGATTCGTGGGTGCGCAGCCAATTTCTGGCCCGCCCCATGGCTGACGGCAAGTTCTTTTACGAACCAACAGCAACCACGGCCCGCGTGTTGGCGTTCATGGACACGTTGACCGGCCAACGAACCAACCTCAACAGTTCCCGCCTGGGCACCTTGCTCACCAGCATTGAAACGCTGTCCTTTCAAAGCGACCCCAACCCGGAGTCACGGATAGCGGCGCTCGAGGCTGAAATTGCGCTGCGCCACAGCGAGATTGACTCGCTGCGCAATGGTGCGAACCCCGCCGTGCTGTCAGCAGACTCGGCCGTGGCCGCCACCCGCAGCGTGCTGGACCTGGCGGCCAGCCTGCCAGCGGATTTCAAGCGCATGCGCGACGGCGTGGACCTGATGTTGCACACCATCCGCCAGGAGATCATGGAATCCTCGGTGACCAAGGGCGTCGCCGTGGGTCAAGTGCTCGCCGGTGACAAGGCGTTGCGCGGCACGGCCGAGGGTGAGACCTTTCAAGGCTTCACCGAATTCCTCAACGACCCCATCCAGCAGGCACGCTTCAGGCAGTCGATCAATGAGGTCCTTGAACGTGACTTCACTGATCAGCTCAGTTCCGAGGAACGGGCGAACCTGGCCTCGCTGCTGCGTGAAATGCGCCGCGAGGCGGCCGATGTGCACGCCATGTATGGGCGCCTGTCCGAGAGTTTGCACGCCTACGTGCAGTCGGCCGAATTTAAGGAATCCGTACTGCTACGCCGGGCCATCCACGCCGCCGAACAAGCCGTGGCCAAGGCTGCGCTGGGGTCCCGCACGGCAGTGGTTGAGCCGCTGCTGTACTCCCCCACTTTTGAAACACTGGCAGGGCTTGGCATCTTCAACCCGGAGGACCATGTGCCCCCACCCAAGCTCGCAGCACCCCCGGCACTCAGTGACGCCGACATTCACCGCACCCCCGTCACCCCGGCACCGGACATGCCAACCCTGCACGCCGCCGTCGAACGTGCCAAGGTGACTCGCCAGGGGAGCGCCACCTTGGCGGATGTTTATGCCAGCCTGCCGCCGGAACTGCAGCACATCAACACCATCCGGGGCTTGATTCTGGCGGCACGGGGCTCGGCGAACGCCATGGATTCCACGCGCACCCAAACATTGACTTTCACCCAGATCGACGGCACCACGCGAACAGCCCGCATCCCGTTGTTCACCTTCACGAAGGACACCGCGTCATGAGCATCAACTACACCCCCACACCGCTTGGGCGCCAGACAGATACTGCCAACACGGAGCGGGCGTTGTTTGCCGGCGATACGGGCTCCTTCCCGCTGGAACTGCGTCAGGCGCTGGTGCGGTTGCTGCGCGGGCCCTACATCGACGGCACGGTTGATCCGGCCCTGTGGACCACCATCCTCAGCCACGCCGTGTCCCTGCAGCAGTATCTGAGCGAGATTTTCCTGCTGCTGAGCGTTGACGCGGACCGCAAGATTGCCCTGTTGACACCTGTCCCGATGGACGCCGTCCACACGCAACCCATCGTGGCGCGTAAGCCGCTGCGCCGTGAAGAGACTCTGTTGGCGCTGCGCCTGCGCGTGTTGCTGGATCGCCATGCTGGCAGTGGCACGGATGTGACTGTTTCGCGCAGCAGCGCCCGGGACATTCTGGCCGAACACCGCCAGCCGGGCACGCTCGATGACAAACGCCTCGATGAACAAACAGATGCCGCGCTGGCCCGGCTGATGGGCTTGAAACTGATCCTGCCCACCGAGTTGCCGGGCGAATACCGGGTCAGCAACGCGCTGGCACTGGCGCTGCCCTTTGACTCAATCGAGCAAATTCCGGCCTACCTGGCGGCCCTGGACAAGAGTGCTGCCAACGATCCAGCCGAACCCCACGGTCACGATGAATTACTGCAGGAGATCAGCTAAATGAGCATTGCCACCACACTGCCCATTGGTGAAGACATCAACCCGGGCCAGTTCAGACTCAGCCAAATTCAGATCATCAACTGGGGCACCTTCCACGGCCGCCACGCCATGTACGTGGACCGTGCCGGCACGTTGCTCACCGGCCATCCCGGCGTGGGCAAGTCCACCCTCTTTGACGGCATCCAGCACATCTTTTATGCGGCCCCCCGGCTCAATGAGTCGGCGCACGAGGCGTCCAACAGGAAGGACCGGCGCACCACCTTTAGTTACATGCGTGGGCGCAAGATTAAAACGGCCACCAGCGTTGAGTACCAACGCCCCAGTGCCACCTGGTCCGCTGCCGCATTGGTGTTCGAGGACGGGCTGGGCCGGGTCGTCACGATTGCCGCGCTCTTTGACCTGCCCGCCAACGGCCTGGAGGGTCAGGTGGGCAAGCACTACGTCATCCACGACGCCGAGCTGGACACCTTGGCGCTGGAGAACCACGGCAGCCGGCGCTTTTCGCCGTCGTCGCTGCACGCTGCCCTGCCCGGCGCCGAAGCCTTTGACGTGCACAAGACGTTCGTCGAGCGGTTCCGCCGCAAACTGGGCATCCACAATGACAAGGCGTTTAGCCTGCTGCGCACCTTGCAGAACGGCAAGGGACTGGACAAGGGCGTTAACCGTTTCTTCCGCTACGAGGTGCTGGACAAACCAGCAACCCTTGGTGCGGCGGCCGCCGCAGTGGAGGACTTTAACCACCTGAGCGGCATCTACCGTCAGCTCGAGGACGCCCGCGGCCAGCGGGACGCGCTGGCCCCCGTGCCGGAACTGCACCAAAAACTGCAGGAATTCAGTCAAAGCCACGCCCGCACAGTTGAGCTAAAAAACGTTCAGCTGCCCTTGTGGCGCCAACAATTTCAGGCCGAACTATTGGCGGCCAAGGCCGTGGCCCTCACAGCCGCGCAATCGGAAAAACAGCATCAAATCGAAGCGGCCACGCTGGCCAAGGACGCACTGGCCGAATCGGTGGCCAACCTGGCACAGCAACATGCCAACCATGGCGGGTGGGCCGTCGAGGGCCTGGAAAAGGACATCCGCGCAGGCAAGCGTGAACTTGCCGAACGTGTGCGTCTGGAGGCCAGCGTTCGGGAGGATTTGGACGCTGCCGGGCTCGTGCATGAGTGGACCCCGGCCGGCCTGGACGCTGCGCGCGCCTCGGCGGCGGCAGGTGTGCAGACACAACAAAACGAGACCGAGTCGGCACGCACCCGGGAGTACCAGGCGGTGGCGGTCAGCGTCAACCTCAAGGATCAAGAAAAAGCGCTCCGGGCCGAGATTGCTTCCTACGAGCGCCGCGGCAGCAATATCGATCCGCGCAGCGCGGCGGCCCGCCGGGCCATTTGTGCGGCAACGGCCCTGACACCGGAGGATATGCCCTTCGCCGGTGAGCTGGTGGACATTGGCGCCGCTCACGGTGTGTGGCGCCCGGCCGCCGAGAAGGTACTGCGTTCCCTAGCCACCACCTTGCTGGTCAAGGGCGAGGACATTGAGACCGTCACCGCAGCCATCAACGGCCTGGATGGGCACGGCAAGCTGCGCTGGATAGACATCGGCGTCCACTCCCGGGTCGCAACCCCCGGCGTTGATCATCTGGTGACGAAACTGGATTTCCATGCCTCCGACGCTGGGGACTGGGTTCGCACGAAAATTGCGGCCGACTTTGCGTTTGTGTGTGTTGACAGCGATGCGGCGTTGCACCAGCACGGCAAAGCCATTTCACCAGCTGGCACGGTGAAGCTCAACGCTGCTGTCTTCGAACGCGATACTCGATCCATCAATCCCGGGGACTATCTGCTCGGTTTCAACAACGTGGCCAAAATTGCCCAGCTGGAGGAGCAGGCGCAGGCGCTGGCGGCAGAACATGAGGCCTCCGCCGAGGCGGCGACACAAAGCAGCCTCGCCAAGGAACAATCCGCACAGCGGCTCGCATCCTTGAAGCGTATTGCCGGCGACAGCCGGACCTTTGCACAGCTGGATTCGGCCGCCCTGGCCGCGCAGTTGGAGGTTTTGCACGCCACCTTGGAGCAGACCATCGCCGGTAGCGCCACCTTGGCGCAATTGCGTGAATCGCTGGCTGGCGCGAACGCAGAACTAGAGGCAGCAGTGGGCCGCGTGGCCGTGCTGCATCACGACTTGGCGGCCATCGGCAAGGACCTTTCCGGCGTGCAAGGCGCCCTGCACAACGCCAGTGACCTCAAGGAGGCCGCCCCGGAATGGGCTGTTGCGGCGTTTGCGCCGTATTTGAGCGACGGCGAGCCCACGTCCCTTGACGAGCTTGAAGTACTTTTGAGCAGAGTCGCCGTGGACCTGGGCGAACGCGTTGCAGCCCTGAAGGAACGCCAGTTCCGTACCGAGGGCGCCCTGAGCGAGATTTTCAAGTCCTTTGCACGGCTGTTTGGCCCCACCATAAGCGCCAGTTACGGGACCGGCGCCGACGCGAGCCCGCACTACCAAGAGCTTTATGAGCGCATTATTTCCGACGGTCTCCCGCAGCGCCAGGACGAATTCCGTGAGTACTTCAACAACCGCTCCTACGAACGTTTCTCCGATCTTTTGCAATTGCTGGAAGAGGAGCGGCGCACCATTGAGGAACGCATTTTGCCGCTAAACCAGATCCTGGCGGATGTGCCGTTCGAGAAGGGCAGCCGGCTGCGGCTGGAAGTAAAAACCACCATCCCCGATGAAGCCAGAGCCTTCCGCAATGACCTCAAGGAGGCCTTGGGCAACGCCTACACCACGGCCACTGAGGAGAAGATGGCTGCCAGCTATCAGCAGCTGGAACGGCTGGTCAACGCCCTTCGCGACCCGGCCATGGCCCACTGGGCGGACACTGTGCTGGATGTTCGCCAGCATGTGACCATCAGCTGCAACGAGCACCGGCCCAACGGGGAGGTTGAGACGGGTCTGGAGCCTGGCACGCTGTCAGGTGGTGAGGGGCAGCGCTTCACGTCCTTCATCATGGGCGCCGCCCTGGCCTACCAGTTGGGCATCGATGTGCAGGGATACAGCACTTATGGAACTGTCATGATCGATGAGGCTTTCATCCAGGCGAACTCCGAATACGCCGGCGCGGGCATCAACGCCCTGCAGGAATTCGGCTTCCAGCTTCTGCTGGCGGCCCCCGAGGACAAGGTGGACCTGTCCAAGCATTTGGGCTCGGTCACCGACATCATCAAACACCCGCAAGCCAACGTTTCAGGCTTCGTCTCCACGGGCCAGTCCCCCGCCACGGCCACTGACATTATTCTGCGCTAACACCAGCACCGCCCGCATCCCAATGCTCCCAGAGCGTGGCGTAGCTCCCCCGACGTGACAGCAGGTCCTCGCGGCTACCTTGTTCAACGATGCGCCCCTGCTCTATGACCACCACCTTGTCGGCAGCAACGGCCTGGGAGAGGTTGTGCGCAATGACCAAGGACGTGCGCCCCCGCATGGCCGCCTGGGCGGCCGCCGCCAAGTCAGTGGCACCCCGGTTGCCGGCCTCGGCTG
This sequence comes from Arthrobacter sp. TMN-49, assembly GCF_054511095.1. NCBI lineage: Bacteria > Bacillati > Actinomycetota > Actinomycetes > Micrococcales > Micrococcaceae > Arthrobacter > Arthrobacter sp. TMN-49. The sequence continues at coordinate 77,690 of NZ_JBTNDH010000018.1, forward strand.
TGACCTCGTCCAAGACTGCCACCAGGGGGTCGGCCAAGAGCAGCTCGGCCATGGCCAGTTGCTGAGATTTGTCGGCGGTCAGTGGAGTGCCGCCGGCACCAACGCTCGCCGCCAGGCGCAGGTCTTGAGCCAGCATTCCTGAGAAAACGTGAACGTCCTGGCTGACCATGGCCTCCCCGACTCGCCCCTGGTGGGCGCCAGCTGCCGTGCCGTAACGGGCGCGGGTACCTACTGTGTGGACGATTCCGCTCGTGTGTTCGGCGATTCCCATGACCAGACGCGCCAGCCAGGACTTGTCGGCCCCCCGAGCTGACAACCACTGCCACTTGTTCCCCCTCTCGGACCAGTAATGAGACGTCCTTGAGCACTGCTTTCCCGCCCGGGTAGGCAAAAGACGAACCGCGAAGCTACAACGTGGCGGCGGAAAGTTCAGCCCGCCCGGCTTCGACCCCCTTTTCCGGGGCATGCGCGGCGGGCATGCTGCTGGGGCCAATCATCCGGCTCAGACCCGCATCAGCCTTTTGTAGCTCTTCCAGCTCACGCAACAGAAGCTAGTGAACATGTCCATGGAGCTCGAGAAGGGACTTTTGCTGGCGCTTCATTTGGGCCGGCTTAAAGATCAAGGAACTCTGGCCCCACATCAAATATCCTTCGGCAAACTCAACAACTGCCGTGAAGCCATCAAGATCTGCCGCGAAGCACGAACCATTCTCGGCGGTAACGGCATCACCCTTGACTACTCCCCGCTCCGTCACGCCAACAACCTCGAGTCAGTCTTGACCTATGAGGGCACGGAGGAAATGCACACATTGATCCTTGGCCAGGAGATTACAGGCATCCCCGCCTTCCGCTAACGCACCCGGGCCGCGACCTGCTGGAATTGGGCTGTCAGCCCCGGGCGCAGCGAACTGGGTGCGGGTCGGAGGGTTGTGGGGTGTTTGTTGGGTTAAATGGTGGTGGCCACCTTGGGGGGTGGCCGTGGTTGTTTGGTTGTTAATGTGAGGGAGGCCCCACACCTGGGGTGTGGGGCCTCTACCTGTTTACGTGTTGTCCGGCGGTGTCCTACTCTCCCACATCCTCACGAATGCAGTACCATCGGCGCTGTGGGTCTT
>NZ_JBTNDH010000019.1:0-73139 GCF_054511095.1 Arthrobacter sp. TMN-49
TGGAAACAGCATTACCCAAAACACCCACAGCATTCCCGGACACATTCACCGGCACCGTGACAGGGGCTGCCACCTGAACATCGCCCAACACATCACCAACAAGGCCGCCACCCAACAGGCCATTGTTCATGTTGACCGTGGTGGGGGCCGTTGAGCTCTGGGAAACGCCACTCAAAACTGTGGATACTACGTCAGCACTTGGCTGCTCCGCTGCGCTTGCCGCACCTGCGCCGAGGGTAAGAAGCCCGCCGGCGAAAACCGCTGCACAGAGCGATCGACGAATATTGACATGCATGATATTCAACTCCTGACTAGAATTTTTGACCTTGTTTGCGATTGCAGTTCAAGGAAATACCGTTTGCCTCTCCTGTAAGCAGGAAGGGCTCAACGGTCATCTAGCCAGGTGTGGATCCGGGGTCGGAGGACAAGGAAGCAGGCAGCGACCAATTGCCGTTGCGCAAAGCTGTCCCCAATAACGCGACGCTAGAGTAGTCAGCGAAATTCTCATGGGCGGCTGCGGAACCAATCGAGCCGCCCGTGGCGACGCTGGATGAGGTCCCTGAGGCAGGGCTGAAGCTCACAGCAGGCATGCACGGCGCCGCAACAGAACCGCTGGAGCCCGTCCCGCAGGAAGCGAAGCCTGTTCCGCCGGCTGGCGAGGACACTCCAGCATTCGACGACGGGCCGTCACCGCCTGTTGAAATCCTAGGTGTCATGGTCAGGTACTCGGCCAATGTGCCACCGTGCGCCGCACGGGACGACGATTGGACGCCGTTACCGGATTCGGGCAGATCCGGTATATCTACCGCTGACCCTATTCCCGTACTGGGAATCTCGAGACTCCCAGGTATTCCTGGTTTCACAGGCGGCAGTACCGGCTCCGGGACATTCGCATTTCCACTGCCAACACCGCCGGTGACGACGTCTACAACTGGATTCACTACGCCCGCGACTGGGTCAAGAACTGGTGCCACGATTGGGGGCACTGGAGCCACAAGCTGCTCAACGACATCTACCACTGGTGTGGTGACAACACCAACAACTGGAGCTACAACCTGCCCAACAACGGGCACCGAACTGACGGTAGTTTCAACGCGGTCGGTCACGGCAACAACTGGTGCCACCACTTTGGCAACCGTGTTGGTGCCAGTGATCTCCGGAACCACCGGAACGTGGGAAATAGTCTTGTCAACGGCGCCCACGACGGGGCTCAAAATCCCCGAGAGGAGCCCTTTTCCCTCGGCAGGTGTTTGGCTGGAACTGGAGGCACCCGCCTCGCGCGAATCCAATGCGGCAAAGGCTCCAGACGAGCCCAGAACAATGAAGAATGCGGCAAATAGTGCCGCCCCCAGTGCAATGCGGAGGGCACGCAAAGGGGGTCCGTGGAACAGTAATGACTTCACGTCACCACCCACAGCGTTCACCCCGAGACCGAACAGCTAGAGACCTGCCTGCGACCAAACGCTTTAATGAGCTTTCGGTCACAAGTACTTGATCCCACAATACGGGTCCACGGGAAGAACAGCCAGCGTTATCGCCAAACTTTCGTTTTCGCTAGGGGCTTGCCTCCGAAAACGCCCGAATACACCCCACCACGAAAAATGCCAGCGTTTGACGGAAATGCCATAGTACAAACTGTGGCATTTCCGTCAAACGGTGGCATTTTGGTCCCTACGCGCTCGGCACCCCGGAAGCGGCCAGGGTGAAGCGTCTAGCCAGCCACTGAAGCCCCGCGCGAGACATTGACCATCTCGTCGCGGGCGACAACCTTGATACGCTCGCGCTGCACGGGACCAGCCTCCGACGCTGCAACACCGAGAGCCTTCTCGTGGGCGTCGAGATCGTTCCAGCCTTCCCAGGAGGTGAATTTCACGCCACGGGAATCCAACAAATCAGTGACAGCCTCATTGCCGGGGAAAGCAGCCAGGGGCAGCCCGGCGCGGTCGGCCAGCAGGTGCGTGATGGTCTCCAAGGCGTCACCCTTGGTGTGGCCGATCAAGCCGACCGGCCCGCGCTTGATCCAACCCGTGGCGTAGATGCCAGGCACCTGGGCGCCATCGGCACCCACCACACGGCCGCCGTCGTTCGTGACAACGCCGCGCTGGTGGTCAAACTCCACGTCAGGCAGGGCCGAACCAAAGTAGCCCACGGAGCGGTAGACGGCCTGGACCGGGTAGTCGATGAACTCGCCGGTACCGCGAGCATTGCCCGTGCCGTCGAGTTCGGTGCGCTCAAATTTGATGCCTGAAACCTTGCCGTCGGCACCAGTGATTTCCACCGGGTTGTGCAGGAAGTGCAGGTGTAGGCGGCGTGATGCCCCTGTGGTGGGGTCGGCGGCGTCGTCATCCTGCTCCACCAGCCAGTTGGTCAACGTGCCCACCATGGTCCTGATCTGGTTGTTGCTCTTCACGGCTGCGTCGGAGGCCTCGTCAAAGTCGAAGTCCTCCTCATACAGGACAATGTCCACGTCGCGGGAGTGGCTGAGTTCGCGCAGCTCCAGGGGCGTGAACTTCACCTGTGCCGGGCCGCGGCGCCCAAAGATGTGCACGTCGGTGACGGGCGATTCTTTCAGACCGGCGTAGACGTTGTCCGGAATCTCGGTGACCAGCAGGTCATCGGCGTGCTTGGACAGTACGCGGGCAACATCCAGTGCCACGTTGCCGTTGCCAATCACGGCGATTTCCTTGGCATTCAGCGGCCATTCGCGGGAAACGTCCGGGTGCCCGTCGTACCAGGACACAAAGTCGGCACCGCCGTAGGAGCCGTCCAACTCGATCCCGGGGATGTTCAGATCCGCATCCTTGATGGCCCCGGTGGCGAAGATGACGGCGTCGTAGTGGGCCTGCAGGTCTTCCAGGGACAAGTCAGTGCCGTATTCAACGTTGCCGAAGAAGCGGATATCGCCGCGGTCCAGCACCTTGTGCAGCGCGTTCACGATGCCCTTGATACGCGGGTGGTCAGGTGCCACACCGTAGCGAATCAGCCCATACGGCGCGGGGTAACGGTCAAAAAGGTCAATGCTAACTACCAAACCATCACGCACTTCGGCGCTTTTGGTCAGCATGTCGGCGGCATACACGCCGGCCGGGCCGGAGCCGATGACGGCGATGCGCAGCGGGCGCTCTTCGGTGCCGGGCGCTACTGAAGTGCTTGATGACACGGCTGTGCTCGTTTCTCTATAAATCAAAAGGGCTTTTGGATAAGTCTAAGAGAGAGTTCTGATAGTTTCCCGCGTGCCGTAATAGGCCGTCGCGAGTTCGGCGGGCGCCAGCGGGCTGACGCGTACCACATCGCCGACGACGACGACGGCCGGGTTGCGCACCTTGCCCGCCTGGGCGAGGCTCACAATGGTGCCCAAGGTGCCGATGGTGACGCGCTGATCCTTTGCGTATCCGTTTTCAATGATGGCCACGGGGCAGTCCTTGTCCCTGCCTGCCGCCTGCAGCACGGGGACGGAACGGTTCAAGGTGCCGACACCCATGAGCAGCACCACCGTGTGGTCGCTGCCGCGCGGGACGTTTTCAAGTTCCTCATGGCCGCTGATCATGGTGAAGGCCTTCGCCAGCCCGCGGTGGGTGACGGGAATGCCGGCTGCTGCCGGAACGCTGACAGCGCTGGTCACGCCGGGGACTACTTCCACGTCTACACCGTTTTCACGGCAGGCGATTGCTTCCTCCCCGCCGCGCCCCAGCACGTAGGGGTCCCCGCCCTTGAGCCGGACCACCCGGTTTCCTTTTTTGGCTTCGCGGACGAGGATGGCGTTGATTTCGGTTTGCGGCACGGGGTGGTGGCCGGGAGTTTTGCCGACCTCAATGATCAACACGCCCTCCCCAAGGGTCTCCAGCAGGCCGCGCGGGCCCAGCCTGTCAGCCACCACAACGTCGGCCTCGGCGAGAAGCCGGCGGCCACGTACCGTGAGGAGGTCTTCAGCCCCGGGGCCGCCACCCACCAGGGCAACCGAGCCCAATCGTGGGGTACTGGTCTGGGCGGGCCCGTCCCCGGTACCGCGGTAGCGACGCAGCGGCAGATCTCCGCTTTCAAGTGCGGCGGCAATGGCGTTACGAATGGCCACAGCCCGCAACGGGTCTCCCCCGGCATTGACCGCCACCTTGATGTCCTGCACCGTGGCAACGGCCGGCGTCCAGGCAGCTGATTCTTGAGCGTTGGAATGGTTCACGCACCACACACGGTTGTCCTCGGCATCCGCGGCCACCTGGGCATCCACGGCCACGTTGTTGGTGGCCGTCACGGCGTACCAGGCGTTGGCCATGTCGGCGCTTTCATAGCCGCGGGCGTGCCACGTGATTAGGCTGGCATCGGCCAGCTGCTTGGCCGGGGCGCTGAGAAGGGGAGCCACCAGCGTGACTTGGGCTCCGGCGTCGAGCAATGCCTTGGCACGGCGAGCCGCCACAGTGCCGCCGCCCACCACAAGGACGGGGCGGCCCAGGAGCCTCAGCGAGGTTGGGTAAAGATCCACAATTGCCATAAAACGACCTTAGAGAAGTGCAATATCACCGGACAAGGTGCGCGTTACACCCGTTAACGTGGCGTCATGTGAGGACACATTTCAGCGGGTGCTGCCGGCCAGCAGGCCGCGGCCGCGCAAGAGCCGCTTTTCCACCGGGGCAAAGACCACGAGTTCCACCAGGATGCCCACGAACAAGATGACAAGGATTGCGGACATCACGATGCCCATGTCCGCCAGCTGGCGTCCCTGCTCGAGCAGCGAACCCAGGCCAAAGCCGAGCGTGCCGCCCATGGCGATGATTTCGGCCGCCATCAGCGAGCGCCAGGAGAACGCCCAACCCTGCTTGAGCCCACCCACATAGCCGGGCAGCGCGGCGGGGAGCACCACGTGGACGGCCATTTCCCAACGGGATGCGCCAAGGATGGTGCCCATGCGCCGGTACTGCGGCGGGATCTGGTCCACGCCGGCGATGAGGCCGTTGATGATGGACGGGATGGCACCCATGAACATGACGAAGTAGACGGTGGCGTCAGTGAGCCCGAACCAGATGATGGCCGCCGGCACCCAGGCCACGGACGGCAGAACTTGCAGCCCGGAGATCAGTGGACCAAAGGCGCGGCGCAAGACCCGGACCTGGGAGAGCAGCAGGCCTATGGGTGTGGCCACCACAATGCTGATGGTGAACCCCATGATGCCGCGCTGCAGAGACGTCAAGATGGCTTGTTGGGCTGTGCCATCACGCCACAGCGAGCCCAGCGACCCCAGCACATCTAACGGACCGGGGACCAGGTCACGGCGGCGCAGACCCAGCGAGACGTAGAACTGCCACGCAAGCAGCACCACAATGAAGGCTGCGAGCGGGAGCAGCACCCGGGACCAGTCAAAGCCGCGGCGCTCAAGCGACTCGGATTGCAACGAGTCCAGGCCCGCCTCCAGCGACCGCATTTCCTCGGCGCTACCGCTCTTGATCAGCGGCGAGGTTACTGTTTCAGGCATGCTTGCGGATCTCCTCGCGCAATCGGGTGGTGATGTCTTGCGTGAGAACTCCGGCGGCGCCGGCATTGGTCCTGTGCTCCTCGGAGACCTGCCATTCGGCGACCACACGCCCCGGTCGCGAGGACAGCAACAGCACCCGCTGGCCAAGCCGAACCGCCTCGCGCACATTGTGAGTGACAAAAATAATGGTTCGGCCCGTTTCCTTCCAGATGCGTTCCAGCTCGTTGTGCAGCAGGTCGCGGGTGATGGCATCGAGGGCCGCAAAGGGCTCATCCATCAGCAGCAGCGGCTTGTCCTGCGCGAGCGACCTTGCCAGAGCCACGCGCTGGCGCATGCCGCCGGAGAGTTCGTGCGGACGCTTGTTGACCGAATGCCCCAGGTTCACCAGGTCCAGCAGTTCGGCGGCCCGAACCTTGCGCTCGGCCTTGCCCACACCGCGCAGTTTCAACGCCAGCTCCACATTTCCCTGGGCGCTGAGCCACGGGAACAGGGCCGAGTCCTGAAACATGAAGGCGGCACCGTCTTGGGGAACTTCCAAGGCCCCAGAGCTGGGCACGTCAAGGCCGGAAATAATGTTCAACAGCGTGGATTTTCCGCAGCCGGAGGCCCCCAGTAACGCCACAAACTCGCCCTGGTAAACGGTGGCACTGACGTCATCCAGCACGAGTGCGCCTGCCCCGAATCGCTTGCCCAGATTCTCCAGGACGACGGCGGGTGCCCGGCCTTGGGGGTTCTCTGCTGCCGCGCTTGGGGTTGCCGCGGTGGAAGCCGTTGTCAGTAGTTCGGTCATTGCGTACCCAATCCTGCCGCCGTGACGGGTTGTTCGCCGGCAGCTTTTAGTACCTTATTTAGCAGTGTCAGGTCAAAGAGCCCGTCCAGCTCGGCCGGCTTGGAGACACCCACGCTGACTCCGTGGTCCAGCAGTGTGGGGAAGGTGCCGGCCAGGGAGTCGGCGGTGAATTCTAATTCCGTCAGTGCCCGGGCAATGACAGGATCTTCCAGGGGCTCGCCAATGGCTTTGACAAGGGCCTGGTTGATGCCCGCCCCCGACTTGTCCGGGTTGTCGTTGAGCCATTGCACCGACGCAACGTGCCCGGTCAAGAGTGCCTCAACGGTTTGCGGGTGCTTTTCCAGGACGCCCTTGTTGACGGCCAGCACCGTGGTGCTGAACACGCCCCCGTCCCAAAGGTCAGCCTCATTGACTAACACTTTCGCTCCGGCTTGGAGCACCAACCGTGAGGCCCACGGCTCGGCCACCCAGGCGCCGTCGATCTTTCCATCTTGAAACAAGCGCAGGGTTTGGGCGTTGGTGGTGGGGTTGATGGTGACATCCCCACCGCTTTGCACGAAAGAGTTCAGTGCCGGGTTGGGGCCACGGTAGGCGGCGTCGATGGCGCCGGCGTTGAGGGCTTCAACAGCGGCAGGGCCTGTGGTGAACACCTGTGTTTGCAACGTGGTCTCGCCGAGATTCTCAGCGAAGGTCCCCTGCTCCACGCCTGCCAGCGCCGGGCCGTGGGTGATGTTTCCAAAGTAGCCCAGCTTCAGCTCGGCGGCCGGACCCGTTGGGGACTCCACCGCGCCGTTGGGATGGGCGTTAGAAGAAGCCACGGCGGCTCCGGTGCCAATCAGGGCGATCAGGGCAGCAATGGCAACGACTTCCAGCCACCGGCGCCTAGGCTTTTGGCCAGCCCCAATGCGCATGGTTTTCACCGCAGGCTGCACAGTTTCCTGCTGCGTTGGCGCCGGGCGGGCCGGGGTTCCCCTTGTACTCATAACTAAACGGTAAGGAATGCGTGTGTGCCGGTTCAATGAAGCTGACACCCGGGGTCACGGTAGTTCATGTGGCGTCACAAAGAGTGACGCCACATGAACCGCCCGATGTCCTACTCGCCGCCCAATCCCCCGGCAAACACAGGCTTCTGCCCTTGTTTGGCCAAGGTCTTATTCAGTTCACGCAGATCGAAGATGCCGAAAAGGTCGGCTTGTTTTCCCACCCCTGCAGTGACGCCATGTTCGAGCAGCGTGGGGAACGTTGCTGCGAGAGGATCTGCCGAGAACGCCAGGTTGGCCAGTGACCTGTCAATGACCTTGGCGGGCAGCTCCTTCCCTGCAGCAGTGAGCAAAGCCGTGTTGACGGGATCGGCTTCCTTACCCTTGTGCTCGTTGAGCCAATCAATGGACTCCACGTGCCCAGCCAAGAGCGCCTCCACAGTTTGGGGATGCTGCTCAAGGAAGGACTTGTTGACCACCAAAATGGTGGTGCTGAACTTACCGCCGTCCCACAGCTCAGCCTCGTTGACCAGCACCTTTGCTCCAGCCTCGAGCACCAACCGTGAGGCCCACGGCTCAGGCAGCCAGGCGCCGTCGAGCTTGCCATCCTTGAAGAGCTTCAAGGTGCCCGCATTGTCGGTGGGGTTGATGGTGACATCACCGCCCCCGTTGGGTGTGGTGGCAAAGCCTTGTTCGGACAGCCATGAGCGCAGCGCCACGTCCTGGGTGCCGCCCAGTTGCGGCGTGGCCAGGACCTTGCCCTTGAGCTGAGCGGCCGAGGTAATCTCCGGTTTCACCACGAGCTGGGCGCCGCCGCTGGTGGCGCCGGCAATGATACGGATGGACTCGCCCCCACTTTTCACAAACGAGTTGATGGCCGGGTTGGGGCCGAGGTAGGCGGCGTCGATGGCTCCAGCATTGAGCGCCTCAATGGCTGACGGGCCGGCGTTGAATACCTGGGTGGAGAGTTTTGTGGTGCCCAGGTTCTTGGCAAAGATGCCCTCACTGACACCAATCAGGGCAGGGGCGTGGGTGACGTTGGGGAAGTAGCCCAGCTTTAGTGCGGCGGCGGGGGTGTCGGCCACAACGGGGGCACTGGATTCTTTGTTACTCGCGGTAACGGAGGCCACGGCGGCACCTGCACCAATCAAGGCGAGCAGTGCGGCGATGGCCACCACTTCAATGCCGCGGATTTTACGCCTGGTTTCCTGTCCGGCAACGATGCGGGTGGTCTTTACGTGACTGGGTTCGGGAGTTTGTTTAGACATGGGAAATCCTCAGTATGTGATGAAGGGATGGGCTCCGGGCTGGGCGGGGCAGGCAACATCGCGGCACGCACAAGCTGGCGGGGGTGGGCCTGCGGCTCATCAAGGATCCGACCGGCACATACTTCCGGGGGCCAGGTGGAGCGAATTTCGTCATGGCTCAACGGTAGGGAACGCCGGCCCGCCGTTCAACGGCGCTGTCTCACAGGGTCACGCTGATTCACGCCGCGTCACAAACGCCGCACTGAGGCGTGCTAGAGACGCGCCGATTCCGCTTCGGGTTAGGGCTTTCCGCGCTCGGAGTGGAGCTTGCGCAGCCGGGAGCGGAGCTTGCCTTCACGGTTGGAGTCACTACCCACGGCCTTGGTGGCGTCCACATAGGACTCTCCGAAGGATTGCAACAAAAGATCATCCGCCACGCGGACTTGTCCGGGCGAGAACCTGTACTCCATGATCTTTGCCACCTCATCCGGGTCCATGGAACTGAACCAGTCCTCGGCCGCGCTGACCGTGTTGATGCCGTTGACTGCAAGAACATTGACCATCCAGTCGTACTGGTTTTCCTTGCTGCTGCGGTAGCCCGGGAATGCGCGAGTCAGCACGCCTTGGAGGGAGGCGGCGTCGAGCATCTGGGTCTGCGCCGCAGTCTCGATGGCGCCCTCGGCCTGCAGGCGCTTCAAGATGCTGCTGATGTTCACGAATTGCTGGTCGGCGAGCTCGATCAGGGTGGAGGCCATGGTGAAGGCGCGGCTGATCTCGGCGTTGTCCCCGCTGTCTCCCTTGAAACGGATGTCGTGTTCAAACTCGGCCCAGGCGTGCTGGAGCACGGTGCGGATCTGGACCTCAAAACGCTGGCCCGGGTACTCGGCGCATGCTGCGGGCGGATTGTCGGTCGGCACTTCCAGGGTCAGATGCCGCCCTGCGTAACCGATGCCACCGTTCTTGCGCATCATGGCTGTTTTGTCTTCGTCATCGTGGCAAATGAACTGGCTGGAGAGGGCAATGGCCACGGCGTCGATATCCGATTCAACGAACAAGATGACCCGCACACCAATCAAGTCATCGAGCCGCTCCGAACCTCCCGGGTACTTCAGCTGACCCTCGGCATCCCGGCGTGAAATTTTCTCGGCAGCAGACTTGGCCGACTTGACCCGTGCCTGCACGTCGTGGTGGTTGAGTCCGTCGTCGTGAAGCCTGCCCACAATGGTGTTGCGGATGGCCTGGGCCGCGTTCTGCAACGCCTGTTCCCGGAATTGATAGTGGTCCACCCGCAATTCCGTGTCGTTCACCGCCTGAATTTCGATGACGCGCCCCCTTGTCATAGCAAAATCTGACATGCACCGACCGGAAATGATCACCGGTCCTTCTCAAATTCTCCCACCTCTGCAGTTCCTGTCCAGCGCCGTTTCGCCACGGAAATCCTAGAACCTACTGCCTGGGCCGGGTCCAGGGCGGTGAGATCCATTCGCTGGAGGTCGTGAAGAGAGACGCCGGAGCCCCCAACCCTTGCACCTTGCCTCCCGTGGGTGTCAGGGAGGGGCGAATCTTCCGGGTGAAGTTCCCTGCCGGCAGATCAAGCTGCCACACGGCACCATACACATCCCGCAGCGCCGAAATGGTGAATTCTGCGGGAACCAGCCACGTGGCGATGGTGGTGTACTCCATCTTCCCGGCCAAGCGTTCCAGCCCTGCAGCCAAAATCTCAGCATGGTCAAACGCCAGATGTGCCGGGTCCACCTCGTGCACGGGCACCCAGTGCGCACTGGCAGCATCTGTGCCAGCAACCAGGGGCGGCAGGCCCTCACCAGCACTGGCCAGCAACACCAGGTGCGCCACCGACACCACCCGCATCCGGGGGTCTCGATCTGGCTCCGTGAACGTGGCCAGCTGCTCAACAAAGACGCGGTGTGTGAGCAGCTCCAACCCCGTTTCCTCCGCCAGTTCCCGGCGCGCGGCCGCCAACGCGTTTTCGCCCGGCCCCACAAACCCGCCCGGCAACGCCATACTGCCCAAGAATGGGTGCGCCCCGCGCTCAACCACCGCTACATGGAGCTTTTTCTTTTCGACGGCGAACACCACAAGATCCACTGTCATCCCCACCGGCGGGAATTCTGCCGGGTCATAGTCGCTCAGGAACGCAGCGGGGTCACCGTTTTGCACCTCACAGTTTTGCACCCCGGCGTCGGTTGCCGTTGCGGCGTGGGATGCCTTTGTTGCGCGAACCCGGGACTCGTGCTGGGGGATCATCATGAGGCCGCCTTCAAAACTGTGGGAGTCCGCCACTGGGGCGAGGTGAAGGTGGCCTGCTGCGCCACCATGGCGTCGATGACGGCTGTGGCTGTGGCCAGCCGGCGTTCATGGCTGCCCGTGAGGAGAATCCACGAATGACCGTCCCCTGTCAGGAGCTCCTTGAACCATTCGGTCATCTCCGCACGGCGGTGCTCGCCCTCGCGCCAGCCGTCATCGTCAAAGTCGACGCCATCATGATCCGTCAGCAGATAGACGTCACGGCGGGGCAATTGAGTCAAGGCCGCAAAGGATCCATAGCTGCCATCGCCCCGGTAGTACCGCTCCCACAGGGTGGTAGCGAGCGCGTCCGTGTCGGCAATGACCAGCGGTGAGGCTTCCGCGGCGGCTTGTTCCAGCTCGCTTTGCCGGGCCGCAATGACACCAAAGTCGGTGTCGGTCCAGACCAGATCCTCAACACTGGCGTCCGGATTTGTTGCTTGGAGTGCGGCAAGTTTTTCGTAGGTATAGTACCTGCCGTATTCCTTCACCTCGGCCAGCGTCGGGAATTGCTGACGATAGTGAGCCGTCAACGCCTCGCTCAGGGTGGTGGTGCCGGTGGATTCAGCGCCCACCACAATCACCCTGACAGCCAGTCCGCGCCGGGCCGCCGGCACCAACTGCTGCCATTGGCCGGCGAGGTTCTCTCGGCACAGAGTACCGCTCACAGGGTGCTGCCGCCGATGCGGGTCAACCGAGACATGCACTGCTGCGAAGGCTGCCGCCAACCGGTCGCCGTGACGTCCTCCCCTCCCTAACGGAAGGGGATTCCTTTGGTGGCTGTCGCTGTTAGGCGGCGGTCATCAAGCGGGCGGTTACTGTTTCTTGGGGAATTGCTCCGGCAAGCCGGAGTCTGATGTTCCCTCCACAGTCGTTTAGTCTCTCCGCAAGTCCTGCGGCGAGCATGATGTTCAGTGCTGCGTTGTAGTCGCGGTCTAGGTGGCTGCCGCAGTCTGAGCATTCCCAGACCCTGATGCCGAGTGCTTTCCTGCCGTCCTTGGCGCCACACACCGAACACACCTGACTAGTGGGTTCCCATTGGCTGATGCCAATGATGGCAGCCCCGTATTTTTGGACGGCGTGAGTGAGGTCGTTGATGAAGGCACCCCACCCAGCGTCGTGGATGGATTTGGCTAATCGGGTACGGGCGAGCCCTTTGATATTGAGTGTTTCGACGGCTACCGTTTGGTTTTCGCGGGCCAGTCGTACTGCAATCTTGCGGGTGAAGTCTTGCCGGTCATCACGAATCTTCGCATGAATCTTGGCGACCTTGATACGGGATTTGGCCCGGTTCTTTGAACCCTTCACGCGTCGAGCGAGTTCGCGTTGAGCACGGCCCAGTTTGCGCGCGGCCTTGCGGTAGAACGTGGGAGCCGGAATTTTCTCCCGGGTGCCATCAATGTAAGCAATGGCTGCAAAATCGATCAGTCCCAAATCCAACCCCGCCGTGCGTTGACTGGTGGGGGTTGCCATGGTGGCGGGTTCAGGATTCACGCCGAAGGAAGCGTAGTAGCGTCCGCCGGCCTCCCTGATCAGTGTCACCGAGGTCGGTGCTGCTGGCAGGATCCTGGAGTAAGCCACCCGCAGTTCACCGATCTTAGGCAGGAACAGCAAAACCTTACCGGTGTTGACCTGCCTCACACCGAATCGAGCATTGCTTGCTTGAGCCACGTCTCGTAGGCGTCTTGGTCTGCAGACTGGGTTTTGGAAGCGCAGGCTGCCCCGTCCAGATGGTCACGCATCAAGTGGGCAAAGGGGTCATGCTTACCGACAACGTATCCGACATGGACTGCGAGCCCGACTTCCAAAGTTTCCAACCCGTCCAGAAGGCATTGGCGGAGCTTGTTGTCGAACTCGTAGAGCTTGAGTACCTCATCGAACGACGCCCCCGGCAAGGAATTGATCCGACCGGCTACGGTTCGCACTGGCCTCGCCCACGGGCAGCTGCTCTCGCAAGGTGTACGTGTAGGCGGACAGTCGATAGTATCCAATGCGTTTCAGCGCGCGAAGGGCAACACCCCGGTCGGAGTAGCTCATCCGCCGAGACGCGAGCAATTTCAGCTGCTGATCATAGGGAAGATGTGGCTTTGAGTACGTGACCACTGAGCGGCTCCCTAAACGAAAATCGGCCCTTGAATAGTCGTTGACGTAAAAGTCGGTGACTAACAGCGGAGCCGGTGTTTATGTCAAGCATCATTACCCCGGCGAATCCGCCGGAGCAAACTCGGTACGTCCGGCGACCCGTTCCCACACACCCACGTACAACCTGCCCAGAACCTCGCCCACGGGGTCCATTGCTTGGGAGTTTCAGGTGGCTGAAAGTCAAGAACTCCGGGCCAGTTCTGGGGTTGATTGCAGCTACTGCGGTGAAATATGCGTCTGAGAAGATCCAAGAAATCCATGCAGCAAGGAGACCGTTCCCGCAAGATGGTCCTTGGTGGCCCTTGTTGCTTCCTCTTCGTCACCGCGGAGTATGGCGTCTATGATTTCCTGGTGCTGCCGGTTGGAATGTTCCAGGTTGGGCTCGAGAAGCGGTATCCGGTCCAAAAGATCACTGACCTTCGCGCGGACATCCGCCACCGCAAGAGCAAGGCTTGGCGATCCTGTCACCTCTGCGATCGCCACGTGGAACCTTGCGTCCTTCGGCCGGTACAGATCCGCAGGTGCACTGGCTACCTCAGCCAAGGTTTTGAGCAGGTGACTGCGCTGGGCTGGGGATAAGGTGGCCTTGGCAGCCAACGATGCGGCCGCCGGCTCGAGTACGCTGCGGAAGATCAGAACGTCGTCCACCTCGTCCGGGTTCAGTTCTGAGAATGATCCCGGACTGGTCGGCCTGTTACACACATACGTTCCCCCGTAGCGCCCACGCTGGACTTCGACGTATCCGGCCTTTTGCAGTTCGGCTAGCGCATCCCGGAGCGTAGCTCGCGAGACCCGCATCATTTCTGCAAGTTTCCGTTCGGCTGGCAGCTTGGCCCCTACCGCGAATAGGCCGAGTTTGATGTTCTGGAGCAGACGTTCGATTGTTTCCTCGAAAGCGTTTCCGGGCCGGGCTGTGCGGAGAATCGGGGCGCGGGTTTCGAACAATTCCTCTTCCATGGACTCATCATAATCGGCCGCAAAAAATGGGCTCTTGCTAGGGGAATCAGAAGGCGGAAGAAGCGTCCGGCGCCGGGTACGAAGTGATCGTCTGCATGGAATATGTAAACAATGTTGAGGAAGCCCCTTGACGAGGTGGGTGATCTGACACACACTGTAGTGAGTCATTGGTCTGAATTCAGACCAATACCCTTGGATGAAAGGGAACCACAGTGTCAGACTCTGATGCAAACCAGACTACCGACGATAAGCGATATCTTCAGCACCGACAACTAAAGCGCGGAGCGGCAGGCTGGGTCCTGCTCGCCGGACTTGGAGTGGCATACGTCATCTCCGGTGACTTCGCGGGCTGGAACCTCGGCCTGGCCCAGGGCGGCTGGGGCGGGCTCCTCATTGCCTTTGTTCTCATGGGCATCATGTACACCTGCATGGTCTTCGGTCTGGCAGAACTGTCCTCCGCCTTGCCTGCCACCGGCGCCGGATACGGCTTCGCGCGCCGGGCGCTGGGTCCTTTGGGCGGCTTCGCGACGGGAATGGCCGTGCTTATCGAGTACGCCGTCGCACCAGCGGCGATCGCGACCTTTATTGGCGGATATGTGGAGGCTTTGGGACTCTTCGGCCTGACGAACTCCTGGCCCGTCTACCTGGTGACCTATGCTGTCTTCGTTGGTATTCATCTCCGGGGAGTGGGTGAAGCGCTGAAAATGATTTTCGCCATTACTGCCGTGGCCGTTGTGGCCCTCATAGCGGCTGTTGTAGGGCTCTTGCCGCATTTCAACGCAGCCAACCTCTTTGATATCGTCCCTGATGGCTCCCCCACCTCCAGCGCGTTCCTCCCGATGGGCATCAGCGGTGTAATCGGGGCTCTCGTCTATGGGATCTGGTTTTTCCTCGCAGTCGAAGGAGTGCCCCTTGCCGCCGAAGAAACCGCAAATCCCACGAAAGACATGCCACGCGGCATCATCGTCGCATTATTTATCCTAGTCGTCTTCGGATCCTTAATGCTCATCCTTGTCCCGGGCGCTGCCGGGTCCGCTGCAATGAGCGGATCCAACAACCCCCTCCCAGAAGCACTCCGCCTGGCCTACGGTGGCAACACTTTCCTGGCAGACTTCGTCAACTATGCTGGCCTGGCCGGGCTCGTAGCCAGCTTCTTCTCCATCATTTATGCCTATTCCCGCCAGCTCTTCGCACTGTCCAGGGCAGGGTATCTTCCCAAATGGCTGTCCCTGACAGGAAAAAGGCGGACCCCTTATTGGGCACTGATCGTCCCTGGCTCAATCGGCTTTTTGCTCGCGGCAATAACCGGCGACGGCGCGCTCCTGATCAATATCGCCGTCTTTGGTGCAACAGTTTCCTATGTCCTGCTGAATCTCTCGCATATTGTGCTGAGGAGGAAGGAACCGGATCTGCCCCGCGGTTACCGGACACCCGGAGGGGTCGTCACCACCTCGATCGCGCTGGTTCTGGCTGCGGTCGCGGTAGTCGCCACTTTTGTGGTCGACGTATTCGCCGCATCCATTACAGCTGCAATTTTCGCCATAGCACTCCTTTACTACTGGTTCTACAGCCGGCACCGCATCGTCGCAGGCGCTCCCGAAGAGGAATTCGCGCAGTTGGCTGCAGCAGAAGAAGAACTCAGAAGCTGACACCCATCCCTTCACCGTCCGCACACCATCCCTCATAAATCCGATCAAAGTTACGGAAATCACATGACGAATCAAACACTCGGTACGTCCGCGCAAGGCCAACTCAGCGTCGATGAGCTGCGGGATCTGGTCGCATCCGGTGACATCGACACCGTTGTCGTTTCCATCACCGATTCGATGGGACGCCTGCAGGGCAAACGATGCGGAGCAAGGTCCTTCCTCGAAGACGTGCTCGGGCATGGGGCCGAAGGGTGCAACTACCTCCTGAGTGTGGATGTGGAAATGAACACCATCGAGGGGTACTCCATGTCCTCCTGGGCGAACGGCTATGGAGACATGGTGATGCGGCCCGACGTCTCAACCCTGCGTCGAGTGCCGTGGCTGGAAGGCACTGCCATGGTTCAATGCGACGTCCTCTGGCTCGACGACCTCCCCGTCGCCCAGTCCCCACGCCAGATCCTGCGCGCCCAGATCGAACGCCTGGAGACCTTGGGATACCGCGCCCATATCGGCACCGAGCTCGAATTCATTCTGTTTGACGACAGCTACGAAGAAGCATGGGACAAGCAATACGTGGGCCTTACCCCCTCGACCCGCTACAACGTGGACTACTCACTGCTTGCCACGGCAAGACTGGAACCGGTCATCCGAAGCATCCGTACTGGGATGGAAAAGGCCGGGCTGGTCGTTGAGTCTTCCAAGGGCGAGTGCAACTTGGGCCAGCAGGAAATCACGTTCCGGTACGCAGAAGCGCTTGCTGCGTGCGACAATCACGTCTTCTACAAAAACGGGGCCAAGGAAATCGCCGCGCAGCAGGGCAAAAGCATTACGTTCATGGCGAAGTACAACGAACGTGAAGGCAGTTCCTGCCACATCCACTTCAGCTTGACCGACTTGGACGGCAATCCGGTACTGGCCGGCGATGGCCAGCACGGCTTCAGCCCTGTTATGGAGCACTTCATCGCCGGCCAACTCGCCGGGCTGAAGGAGCTGCCATACTTCCTCGCCCCGAACATCAATTCCTACAAACGCTTCGTCGAAGGCAGCTTCGCTCCCACAGCCATAGCTTGGGGGCTGGACAACCGCAGTTGTGCACTGCGCATCGTCGGACGAGGTCCCGGCCTTCGGGTGGAAAACCGCGTTGGAGGCGGGGACGTCAACCCTTATCTCGCAGCCGCCGCGCTTATCGCCGCCGCCATCCACGGTATCGAGAATGAGCTCCCCCTCGAGCCCATCATGACGGGTAACGCCTACAAGTCCGACGCTGATCGCATACCCAGTAACTTGCGGGACTCCCGTGCGCTGCTGTCCAACAGCGAGATTGCACGCAAATCCTTCGGCGATGAGGTTGTAGACCATTATGTCTTCGCAGCAGATGTCGAGCTGAAGGCTTTTGACAGCGCAGTAACGGATTGGGAGCGCAAGCGTGTCTTTGAACGTCTCTGATTCCTACCGCCCACGGATCGGGCTGACAACTTACTATCAGGAAGCTTCCTGGGGCGTCTGGACATCGGATGCTGCAGTTCTGCCGGGAACCTACGTTCAGGCGGTCGTCGCCGCCGGCGGCACTCCTGTCCTGTTGCCGCCCGTCGGGACCGACCCTTCGATCGTGGAGGTGCTGGACGGACTGATCATCGCCGGAGGCAGCGATGTGGGCCCCGAGCAGTACGGGGAGCAGCCCCATACGCTCACCCGAGCTCAACCAGCCAGGGACGTGCACGATATCGCCCTGACCAAGGCCGCGCTGGAAGCCGGGGTCCCGCTCTTCGCCATCTGTCGGGGAGCCCAAGTCCTCAATGTCGCCATGGGCGGATCGCTGATCCAGCACATCCCCGATGTGAACCCCCAGGCTAACTACCAACCGGCTCCAGGGGTTTTCGGCAACGTGGAGTTTACGACGACGGCCGGCAGTATCAGCCGTCTTCTGCTGGGCCCCCGTGCCAGCGCACCCTGTTACCACCATCAAGCCATGGACCGCATCGCTGACGGCCTTTGCGTCACGGCCGCAGCCGCCGACGGCACGGTACAAGCCCTGGAAACGACAAAGGGCGGATGGGCACTGGGTGTCCAATTCCACCCGGAACAGAATCCCAACGACCTCCGGCTTTTCAATGGGTTCATTGAAGCCGCAACCAACTACCGCAATGATCGAACGGAGAACTCCGGCAATGTCCACCAGCATGTTTGACGTACTAAATCCGGCAACGGAAGAGGTCATCGAGACCATAGCCCTCGCGACACTCGAGGACACTGACAGGGCGATTGAAAAGGCCGCTCGGGCATTTGAGACTTGGCGGAATGTTGCCCCTGCAGACAGGGCTCTCCTGCTGCGCAGGTTCGCCGCTGCAGTTGACACCGACCTGGAATATCTTGCCCAGCTGGAGGTACGCAACGCCGGCCACACCGTCGGAAACGCCCGATGGGAAGCAGGCAATGTCCGTGACGTCCTGAGCTACTACTCCGCCGCCCCCGAACGGCACCTGGGCCAGCAGATTCCGGTAGCCGGCGGTGTAAACGTGACCTTCCACGAACCCCTCGGCGTCGTCGGGGTAATCGTCCCGTGGAACTTCCCGATGCCAATCGCCGCATGGGGTTTCGCGCCCGCCCTGGCTGCAGGCAACACTGTCGTTTTGAAACCCGCCGAACTGACTCCACTGACGGCCATACGGCTCGGACAGCTGGCGAAGGAGGCGGGTCTGCCCGACGGAGTCCTGCAAATCATCCCTGGCAAGGGTTCGGTGGTTGGCGAACGATTTGTGACCCATCCCGCAGTCCGGAAGGTTGTCTTCACGGGTTCAACCGGCGTAGGTAAGCGGATCATGGCCGGCTGCGCTGCGCAGCTCAAGCCAGTGACACTTGAGCTGGGCGGTAAGAGCGCCAATATCATCTTCGCCGATGCTGACCTCGAAGCCGCTGTTGCAGCTGCACCGGGAGGCGCTTTTGATAACGCCGGACAGGACTGCTGCTCCCGGTCCAGAATTCTGGTTCAGGACAGCATCTATGAAAAGTTCCTAGAGCTCCTGGAACCGGCAGTGAAGGCCCTGCGCGTGGGGGACCCCAGCGACGAGGCTTCGTTTATGGGACCGCTGATTTCTGCAGCTCAGCACCGGACAGTATCCGGATTCGTCCCGGAGGGCAGCTCCATCGCTTTCCAGGGATCGGCCCCGGAAGGTAGGGGGTTCTGGTTCCCACCCACTGTGATTACGCCCTCCCGCGAAGATCGGGTAATGCACGAGGAGATTTTCGGCCCCGTCGTGGCTGTCGTTCCTTTCAAGGACGAAGCCGACGGGCTGCGTCTGGCTAACGACTCTATCTACGGTCTCTCCGGGTCCATCTGGACACGGGACGTCGGCCGAGCGCTGAGGATGGCCCGCGGACTTGAGGCAGGAAACCTCTCGGTTAACTCCCACTCCTCGGTGCGCTACTCCACCCCCTTCGGAGGCTTTAAGCAGTCAGGACTCGGACGAGAACTCGGCCCGGACGCCCTCGACGCCTTCACAGAAACAAAAAACGTATTCATCTCCACCAACCCGTAACGTCACCACCAATAAGGGAACCTCAAAAATGATTGAAGTAATCTCCAACCGCCTCAAGGGACGCAGCGCCGTCATCACCGGCGGCGCAAGCGGTATTGGACTGGCAACAGCCCGCCGCTTCGCAGCCGAAGGCGCCAACGTGGTCATTGCCGACCTGGACCCAGTCTCAGGGCAGCGCGCGGCCGATGAAGTCGGCGGCCTCTACGTGAAGGTCGATGTCACCAGCGAGGAGGAAGTCAAGAACCTCTACGCCCTGACCCAGGAAACGTATGGAAGCGTCGACATCACCTTCAATAACGCCGGAATTTCGCCAGCAAATGATGCCTCGATCATCGACACCGGCATCGATGCCTGGCGCAAAGTCCAGGAAGTGAACCTGACCTCCGTTTTCTATTGCTGCAAATACGCTCTCCCCTATATGCAGGCGCAAGGCAAGGGCTCCATCATCAACACCGCATCGTTCGTTGCTGTCATGGGTGCCGCCACCTCTCAGATCTCCTACAGCGCCTCCAAGGGCGGGGTGCTGGCGATGAGCCGGGAACTCGGTGTCGAATTCGCCCGTCAGGGCATCCGGGTCAACGCACTTTGCCCGGGGCCCGTCAACACCCCGTTGCTGAAGGAACTCTTCGCCAAGGACCCCGAGAAGGCAGCTCGCCGCCTCGTCCACGTTCCCCTGGGCCGGTTCGCCGAACCAGAAGAACTGGCGGCAGCAGTCGCCTTCCTGGCCAGCGACGACTCATCCTTCATCACCGCCTCAACCTTCCTGGTCGACGGCGGCATCGCAGGAGCATACGTCACACCCGAGTGAGCTCAGGGCTTTCCTTGGGCCCCTCCGAAAGGGCAGCCGCTGCCCGGTGCGCCCCCGCCTCAGCACCTGTGACGGGGGCGCACCCATGCCGATACAAGGCAGTGCCAGCCTTGACCCTAGTACTACAGCCGCGTTTGTGGGGTGTGGCCTTGGGCTTTGCAACGGCATGACCCCGGCAACCCTGGCCGGCTTGGTCACGTTGGCGTTGGCTATGGTGCAGCAGCTGAAGTACGCCAAGCACGCCTGTCAATGTCGGCGAAAAGCCCATCGACCCTCCCCTCGATGTCCAGATGCGGGTGCCACGTTCACCGCGGATCAGCCAGATGGTGGGATAGATCCGGTGCGCAATCGAGTCATGGAAGCGAATTCTAGGTGCGGCTCCAACACGCTGATCCACCTTGTCACTGGTGGCGGGTACTCTGGCCGTTATGACGAAAAATACTCCTCAGGCCTCGCCGCTTGCCGGGCGGTGGCGAATCACCGAAATGGATCATTGGGACCGCGACGCCATCGATCTCCTTGCACCTGCCTTCATTGAGCTCACCGAAGGTAGTCACGGACAGTTCGCTTTCATTGTTGTCCGCGGTTGGCTGGATTGCCGGCCCGTTGAGCGGGACGGGCGGCCCGGCGTCGAGTTCTCCTGGGACGGCGACGACGAGGGTGACCAGGTCAACGGGCGTGGTTGGGCGGCCCTGACGCACGATGGGATGCTCGAGGGCCATATCTACTTCCACCAGGGCATGGACTCCGGCTTCGACGCAAAACCCTACGCCTGCGCGGGGACGGGAGATGGACAATGAGTGAGTGTCAATACTACGAATTCCTGGCAATCGACCGGCCCCTGACCGGTGAGGAGCAGGACGATATCCGGTCATTGTCCACCCGGGCCAGGATCACCGCCACTAGTTTCACCAACGAATATCACTATGGTGACTTCCGTGGCGATCCGAACCGTCTCATGCAGCGGCACTACGATGCCCACCTGTACGTAGCTAATTGGGGAACGCGCAGGGTCATGTTCCGGCTGCCGTCAACCTTGCTAGATCTCGGAACTAGCGCGGAATACTGCATAGACGACCACGCCAGTACCCAGGTGTCTGGAGAGTTCACCGTGCTCGACTTCATCAGCGAGGATGAGGACGCTGGCTTTGATCCTGATTTTGACGACGACGAACATGCCCTGCTCTCAGAAATTGTCGGAGTACGTGCCGAACTTGCGGCCGGAGACCTTCGCCCGCTCTACCTCGCCTGGCTCGCCTCGTGCAGCAGTTTCGACCTCGGCGCGGAAGCCATCAACGGCGGCCTTGAGCCACCTGTTCCGCCCGGTTTGGCGACGTTGACCGCGGCTCAACAAGCGCTGGCAGATTTCCTCCGCGTCGACGAGGACCTGCTCGCCGTGGCCGCCTTGAATTCCCCAGCGCTGGAGGCCACAGCCGATATCCCCGGGGCGCGGAACGATTGGATTCAACGTCTCCCGGACGCGGAAAAGAACCAGCACTTACTGCTGGTCATGCAGGGAAAAGCTGCACAGGTGGGCGCGGAATTGAACCGGCGGTACCGTGATGCTTCTGCTTCAGGGTTCCCCTCCCCATCCCGCAGGCCCGTGACAGCGCTGCTCAAGGCGACCGCACAGCGGCGGGACGAGCATGCGCGTCGCGCCGCTACGGAACGCGCAGAAGCCAAAGAACGGCAAGAACAGAAACGCGCAAAGTGAGCATGATCGAACGCTTCGACAAGGCAGGCAACCAATAGTTTCACGCTCGAAGCTGCAGGATCAGGCGTGGCCCAGGCCTTCGTCGGCCTGCCCCGCCATGAAGGCCTCCGGACCCTGCTCGGCCGCCTTGGGGTCCATCCAAAGGATGCTGAACCAGTTGCCGTCGGGGTCCTCAAAATCGCGGTAGTACATGAAACCCATATCCTGGGCCGGACGGGGCTCGGTGCCGCCGGCGGCAAGGACCTTCTCAAGCATCGCGTCCACCTCTTCGCGGCTGTCACAGCTGAGGGCTGTCTGCACCTGCGATCCCGTTGCGGGATCGATGATGGGTTTGTCGGTAAACGTGGCGAAGAAAGGGTACGTCAGCATCATGAGGTAGACATTCTCGTCGATGACAACACAGGCCGCGTTGTCATCGGTGAAGTTGGGCTCAATTCTCCAGCCCAGTCCGGCAAAGAACTCCTTGGACCGCTCCAGATTGCTGGTGGGAAGGTTGACGAATACGTTCGTTGGCATAATTTCTCCCTCAACAAGGCCTGTTCGGCCCACGAATTGTTCGGATAGATTCATGCTTGCCAACCGCGCCTCGTGTGTCAAGCGAAATCTCGGCAAAACAGACGGCGTTTGCGGTTAACGCCGGCGCTATACCACCGGCTTTAACCGCAAGCGCCGTCCCTTTTGTGGCGCGAGAGGAAAAGTCAGATGACGTAACGTTCGTCCTCGTGATCGCCGGGGTGATCCTTGACCAAGCCCGCGGCGAGGGTGTTGCCGTCCTGCGGATCGATCACCAGGAAGGCGCCCGTGCGGCGGTGGCGGGCATAGGATTCCACCGGCAGCGGTGATGCGAGGCGGATCTGGGCTGCCCCAATATCGTTGAGCTCCAGCCCGGAGGAAGCCTCCAACTCAAAGGAGTCAAGGTTCAATTTGCCACTCACGGCACGAATCAAACCCTGCACAGTCTTGCTGCCGTGCTTGATCAGCACCTTGGACCCCTCACGCAACGGCTTGGTGGACAGCCAGCACAACTCGGCGTAGACGTCCTGGCTGACTTCACCAAAGGTGCCGGAGGCGGCAATGACGTCGCCCCGGGCAATGTCGATCTCCTCGCTCAACCGCAGCGACACAGACTGCGGCGCAACAGCGCGGTCAAGGGCGGCACCGGCAAAGTCGATCCCCACCACCGTGGCCGTGCGCCCGCCCGGGAGCACAGTGATCGCCTCCCCCACCGACACGGCGCCCGACGCCACCTGCCCCGCATAGGCGCGGTAGTCACGGAAGGAGGCACCGGCGTCGTTCGCCAACGCGAGCTCGGGGGCCAGCGCACCCTGCGGGCGAATCACCAGTTGGACGGGGAAGCGGAAGGGCTCCAGCCCGCGCTCCAACTCATCGGTGGTGGGCAGAGTCTCCAGGACTTCCAGCAGGCTGGGCCCGGTGTACCAGGGCGTGTGCGCGGAACGGTCCACCACGTTGTCACCTTCGAGGGCGGACACCGGAACCACGACGACGTCGCCCAGGCCAATTTCGTCCGCCACCGACTGCAAGTCAGCCTCGATGGTGCGGAAAACGTCCTCGCTAAAGCCCACCAGGTCAATCTTGTTCACGGCCACCAGCACATTGGGCACCCGCAGCAGCTTCAACACCGAAAGGTGGCGCCGGGTCTGCTCCAGGACACCCTTGCGGGCATCGATCAGCACGACGACGGCATCCGCCGTTGACGCGCCCGTCACGGTGTTCTTGGTGTACTGCACATGCCCGGGGCAGTCAGCGAGGATGAAGCTGCGCCGGCCAGTGGCGAAGTAACGGTAGGCCACGTCGATGGTGATGCCCTGCTCGCGCTCGGCACGTAGGCCATCGGTCAGCAGCGCCAGGTCAATCTTCTGGGTGCTGCCGGGCCCGGCACCAAAGCCGCGGTCCGCGGAGGTGCGGGTGACGGCGTCGAGCGTGTCAGCCAGGATGGCCTTGGAATCGTGGAGCAGACGGCCCACCAGGGTGGACTTGCCGTCATCGACGGAGCCGGCCGTGGCGAAGCGGAACAGCGTCCCCACCGGCTCCCTAACCTCGCTTCGCTCGGCCAGGGAACCCTGCCGGCGTGGGCCCAAATGTTCGTTGGTTTCAGTAACTGTGCTCATTAAAAGTAGCCGTCTTTCTTGCGGTCTTCCATGGCTGCCTCGGAGATGCGGTCATCGGCCCGGGTGGCGCCACGTTCTGTCAGGGTGGAGGCGGCAACTTCGCGCACCACGTCATGGACTGTTGTTGCGTCGGAGGCCACGGCGCCGGTGCAGGACATGTCGCCCACGGTCCTGTAGCGGACCTGTTTGATGACGACCTCCTCATCGGGGCGCGGCGGGGACACCTCGCCCACGGCCCGCCACATGCCGTCGCGCTCATACACTTCACGGTCGTGGGCGTAGTACAGGCCCGGCAGTTCAATGTTTTCGCGGGCAATGTAGCGCCAGATGTCCAGCTCGGTCCAGTTGCTGATGGGGAAGGCACGCACGTGCTGTCCCACAGTGTGGCGGCCGTTGTACAGGTTCCACAGTTCGGGGCGCTGGTTGCGGGGGTCCCACTGGCCAAACTCGTCACGCAGGGACAAGATGCGCTCCTTGGCGCGGGCCTTGTCCTCATCCCGGCGGCCACCACCAAAGACGGCGTCGAACTTGTTCTTGGCGATTGCATCCAGCAGCGGCACGGTCTGCAACGGGTTGCGGGTGCCGTCGGCACGCTCGGCCAGCTCGCCGCGGTCGATGAACTCCTGCACGGAGCCCACCTCAAGGCGCAGGCCCAGGCGCTCCACAGTCCTGTCGCGGAACTCAATAACCTCCGGGAAATTGTGTCCCGTGTCCACGTGCAGCACCGGGAACGGCACCTTGCCCGGCCAGAACGCCTTCGTGGCCAAATGCAGCATGACCACCGAGTCCTTGCCGCCGGAGAACAGCAGCGCCGGGCGTTCAAACTCGGCAACAACCTCACGGATGATGTGGATGGCCTCGGATTCGAGCAGGTCCAGCGAGTTCAGGGACTCCACAGGAATTTCGGCAGGCTCAATCACCGGTGTGTCTGTTGTTTGGGTGCTCATTCGTGTAGCCCACATTCTGTCTTGGAGGTTCCGGCCCAACGTCCGCTCCTGGGGTCGGCGCCGGGTGCTACTTTCTTGGTGCAGGGTCCGCAGCCAATGGACGGGTAGCCCTGGCTCAGCAAGGGATTCACCGGCAGGAGGTTGTCCTCGGCGTAGCCGATCAATTCCTCGTACGTCCAGGTGGCTACGGGATTGACCTTGACCAGGCCGTTCTTTTCATCCCACACCACCAGCGGTGTCTCGGTTCGGGTGGGTGCCTCATCGCGGCGCACGCCCGTGAACCACAGTTCGTACCCGCGCAGGGAGCGGCTCAGGGGTTCAACCTTCCGCAACGCGCAACACTGGGCTGGATCACGGGCAAACAAGTCCTTGCCCAGCAGCGAATCCTGCGCGGGAACGGTATTCACCGGCAACACGTCCACCACGTTGACCCGCAGATTCTCGGCCACCTCATTGCGCGTGGCGTAGGTTTCGGGGAAGTGGTAGCCCGTGTCCAGGAACAGGACGTCGACGCCGGGGAGTTGCTCGGCAACCAAGGCCGGCAGCACGGCGTCGGCCATGGAACAGGCGACGGCGGCCGCACCCGTCGCGAAGTTACGCGACACCCAGGCAATGACCTCCTCTGCCGACGCGTCCCACGCCAGTTCGGCCGCGCCTGCCTCGGCGATGGCCTGCAATGCGGTGTGTGAGCGCAGCTGTGAAACAGTTCCAGTCTCAGTCATTTCAACAGCTCCTCATCAGCACGGTGGGCGAACTCGGCGAACGTCTCGCCGTCGATGCGGGCGCCAACGTATTGGCGCACCACGCGCTCCACATAGTCAGGCAGCCCGGCCGCGGTCACCTTCAAGCCACGGATGGTGCGGCCCAGGCCCGCCTCAACCCGGTTGTCGGTGGCTAGCCCGCCACCTAGGTGAACCTGGAAGCCGGGGGCGGTGCCGCCGTCGTCCGTGGGAAGCATCATGCCCTTCAGGCCAATATCCGCTGTTTGGATGCGCGCGCAGGAGTTGGGGCAGCCGTTGATGTTCAACGCGATCGGCTGGGTCAGAACGCCCGTGTCCACCAAATCCGCCAGACGTTTTTCCAGCTCGTTGATGGCAGTGGCCGCCGTGTCCTTGGTGTTGACGATCGCCAACTTGCAGTACTCAATGCCCGTGCAGGCGATGGTGGAGCGGCGGAACAGGGACGGCCGGGCGGACAGACCCAGGCCCTCCAGCACCGTAATGAGCGGTTCCACCTGTTCCTGCGGCACGTCAAGAAGCACCAGTTTCTGGTGCGGGGTGGTGCGCAGCCGGAACGAGCCGTGAGCTTCAAGAGCGTCGGCCAAGGCGGTCAGGATGGTGCCCGAAACCCGGCCCACGTTGGGGGTGACCCCAATGAAGAACTTGCCGTCCTTTTGCTCGTGGACGCCAATATGGTCACCGGGGGACGTGGGCTTGGGTGCGGGATCGCCGTCGGGCAGCGTGTGGCCCAGGTACTCGTCCTCCAGAATCTGGCGGAACTTGGCCGGGCCCCAATCGGCCAGCAGGAACTTCAGCCGGGCCTTGGTGCGCATGCGGCGGTAGCCGTAATCGCGGAAGATGCTGGTCACACCCAGCCATACCTCGGCGGCAACCTCGGGTGCCACAAAAACGCCCAAACGCTCGGCCAGACGCGGGTTGGTGGACAGGCCGCCACCCACCCAGAGGTCGTAGCCGGCGCCCAGTTCGGGGTGGATCACACCCACCAGGGCGAAGTCGTTGATCTCATGCACCACGTCCTGCGAGGGGTGGCCCGTGATGGCTGTTTTGAACTTCCGCGGCAGGTTGGCCAGTTCCGGGTCACCAATGAAACGCGCGCTGACCTCCTTGATCAGCGGCGTGGGATCGATGATCTCGTCCTTGGCAATGCCAGCCACGGGGGAACCCAAGATGACGCGGGGCACGTCCCCGCACGCCTCGGTGGTGGACAGTCCGGCAGCTTCGAGCCGGCGCCAAATCTCCGGAACGTCCTCAACACGGACCCAGTGGAGCTGGACGTTTTGCCTGTCGGTCAGATCCGCTGTGTCGCGACCAAAGTCGGTGGAAATCTGCCCGATGACGCGCAGTTGCTCGGTGGTCAGCGCACCGCCGTCAATGCGGACGCGGAGCATGAAGTACTTGTCTTCGAGTTCGTGGGGCTCCAGGGTGGCGGTCTTGCCGCCGTCGATTCCCTGCTTGCGCTGGGTGTACAGCCCCCACCAGCGGAAACGGCCGTGCAGATCTGTTTTGTCGATGCTGTCGAAGCCACCGTCAGCGTAGATGGTCTCGATCCGCTCACGGACGCTCAGCCCGCCGTCTTCCTGTTTCCAGACCTCGTTGGCATTCAACGGCGCCGTGCCGTCAACCTTCCACTGGCCGTGCGGTTTCGCCGCAGGCCGTACCCGCCCCGGACGCGCCGTTGCTGTTTCGGATGCGGTGGGAGCCTTTGCGGTCGCTCCGGCTAGAGCTGTCTGTGTCATAGAAAAAAGCGTAGGTTGCCGCAGCGTGCCCGCCTATCAAGAATGCAACGCTGCTTCACCTTGGGCAACATTTCGTCACACGCCCCATTCCTGCCCGGATTGTGCTTGCGCTTTCGTTTAAAGGAAGAACGACGCCGGTCC
The DNA here is from genome assembly GCF_054511095.1 of Arthrobacter sp. TMN-49. Classification (NCBI taxonomy): domain Bacteria; kingdom Bacillati; phylum Actinomycetota; class Actinomycetes; order Micrococcales; family Micrococcaceae; genus Arthrobacter; species Arthrobacter sp. TMN-49. Next base: position 27,285 of record NZ_JBTNDH010000019.1, read on the forward strand.
CACGCACCTTGGGTGCGTGGGACCGACGTCGGCAGTAATTCAGCGGATCTTTCCCGGCTACTTCTTCGCCGCCAGAACGCGGGTGGCAAAGTCCGTGAAGGAACCGTCTTGCCACTGCACGCCGTCCATGAACACTGTTGGCGTGCCAGTCACGCCATGGGTGGAGGCAAGACCCGTGGCAAATTCAACGTAGGGCCTGTACGTCTTGTTGTTGACACAGTCCTTGATGTCCGCCGCCCCGGACTCCTTTGCCAGCCGTCCCAGCGCGGCATTGTCCAGGCCTTTACTATTTTCGGCCGGCTGGTTCGTGAACAAAGCGTCAAGGAACGTCTTGTAGTTCTGCGGGGAATTGCTGGCCACACAGGCCACCGCTGCGGCTGCGCGCGAGGAGTAGTTGGTGCCGGCAGAGAATCGATCCAGGTACCCGATGGGCCGGTATTCAACGGTGACTTTGCCGTCGTCTTGCAACTTCTGGATCTCCGGGCCGACTTCCTGTTCAAAGGCTGCACAGTGCGGGCACATGAAATCGAGGTACACCACCATTTGCACGGGCTCGCCGGTGGCTGAGGCTTCTATGCCAATGGCCGCTGGCGCCAACGGTTGTCCGCCTTCTGGCGGCAACTGGGCGAGGTCAACGCTGTTGTCGGTGGTGGTGGGAGGCACCACCACGCCGTCCTTGCCAAAGGCAATGCCACCAAAAGCGTTGGTGTTGGCCGGGACTTTTCCTGTCTTAGCCACACTGCCCTTCTGCGGGGAACCATCCAGGTTCTCCGCAGTGTCGCCAGCTTTCGCTCCGACAATGACCAGAGAGACCACGAGGATTGCCGCGCCCACGACAGCGGCCAGCGTCATCAGATAGCCGATAATGAGCCCGGCAATGGCAAGACCCCTGCCATCTTCACCTGTTCGCTTAATCTGGCTCAGCGCGATGTGCCCGGTAATGACTCCAGCCAGGCCAACAAAGAAGGACGAGACCAGAGAAACGATTGCCAGGGTGTTGGTGCCACCCTTATTGCCCGAGGTGGCCAAGGGGTACTGGGGCTGGGGGTACTGCTGCTGGCTGTACGGGGGCTGGGGGTACTGCTGCTGGCTGTACGGGGGCTGGGGCTGGCCACCATTGGCGGGCGGTTGTCCATATTGTGGCGGTTGCCCATCAATTGGGCCTTGCACTGGGTTTTCCCCCACAAAAATGCCTTTCGCTTGCTGAGCTTTCCCGCCATCATCTCAGGGGCCGCCCGGACAACTGCCACGCAATCCCCGGATGCCGGATTCTACGGACGACCAGCCCCGACGGTAGCGGCTATTCTGCCAACCCTGGCGACTGGGCACGAACGGCCGAATCAAAGTGTTCCAGTGCAAGGTGGGCCAGCAATTCCGAGGGCAGCAGTGGCTCCGACACCACATCCGCTCCGGCCTTGGATAACTGCTCGTGGAAGTACCCCGGCGCCAACAAGTACGAGGCGATGGCCACCCCGGCGGCACCTGCTGCCCGTAGTTGCGCCACCGCCTCCGGCACCGAGGGGTGGGCACTGGCGCCATAGGCTGCCACAATGCGCTGCGGGCACAGCACTGCCAAATCCGCTGCGAGCACCTCAATGTGTTCGGCGGCTTCTGGCCGCGAGGACCCCGCGGCCGCCAGGACTATGCCCCAATCCTTGGGTAGTTCGCCAAGACGCTTGTGCAGCAATCCGGCCAGCCGCGGATCCGGGCCCAGCGGCTTGGCGGCAAGGGATCCGGGACGGGCCTCCACTGCCTGGGCAATATCGACCTGGACGTGGAAGCCCACAGTGAGCAACAGCGGCACCACCACCACCAGCACCCCCGGGGCCACGCCAGCCATCACCTCCGGCAGCGCCGGTTCCTGGACATCCACATACGCTTCCAGCACGCTCAGGCCCGGACGCAAGGCAGCAATGTCTGCCCTGAGCTCATTGATGCGAGCCTGGCCCTGCGCACTGTTGGTGCCGTGGGCGCAGGCAATCATCAGCGTCTCTTGCCCCATGCTTGCGTCCTTTCACTTACTGTTTCCAGCCAATGTACGGCAGAAAGCGGCTGCGTCGGTACTGTGTTGCCTCACGGGTCGCACGCCAGTTTCCGACGGTTGCTGACGCGCAAGCAACGTGCTGGGCGTTGTTCCTTCGCGAAGGCCGTTCGACGCGAGAGTTATCGACAAAAATCTGCCCGTGAATTTCCCAGGTGACCACGGTGCTCCTGTAGCTGCCCACCAGCCCCAGAATCGTCGTCGTCCATCCCCGCACAGTGCTAGTGGAAGTCGCGGACATGAATCAATGACCCGGCAGTCTGCTCACTTCGCGGCGCCCCAACGATCTTGTCCCGGCTAGAATTGTAGACAACGCTACCGCCAATTTTCGGAGAAATGAATGTCTGACATGTTCGTAGAGAAGTTCCGCGGCCTGGTGCCCCTGTATCTTCAGGAGCCGTGGCAAGAGGCCGACGGCATCACTCTGGCGGACCTTGACGACGTCTTTGCGGAACTAAAGATTTCGGTGCCGCTGGCCCTGCGGGAGTTCCTGCATGCTTTGGGCAATTGCGAAGAAATCATGGAAGCGTACTACTACTTCTGGGATCCGGAAGAACTGGAAGTTCAGGACGGGTACCTGTTGTTCCTTGAGGACGAGGATGAAGCCTACACCTGGGGCATGCTGGCTGATCAGGCCGATGTCCCGGACCCGATTGTGTGGCGACGCAACAATGCCACGGGCGCGTGGATCAATGAAGAGGGCACTTTCAGCGAGTTTGTTTTTGACATGCTGGATTGGGTTTTCACCGACTCCGAATAGGCTCCCATCTAGTCGTCGCCAGGTATGGGAATATTCCCCCGCTGGATGTAGCGTAGCGATATGGACGCACAGGAGCATTCGCCAGCTTTGATTCCAGATCCAGGCGCCATCGTGGCGCTCGTGGAGACGTTGGTTGTGGGCATGTGGCCCCGCTCCGACTTTGACCGCAGGGCGTTCTTCCAGCGGCTGGGTTTCATCTCGGGCGCCAAGTGGGACGACTCATCCACCGTCTCGGCCGCCGCGCACTTTGCTCTGCAAACCCCGCTTGAGGGTGACCTTTCCAGCTCCTGGACGCAGTACAACGGAAAGTTCATGGGCATCAGCATGCAGCCCTACACTTCCATGTCCACGAATGACCCTGCCACCCGGGCAGGCTATGAGGCGATTCGCGCCCAGCTCACGGCACACTACGGCGAGCCGTCCAATCCGTGGCATGATCCTGTTGTCCCGGCCTGCGTTTGGAACGTCAACGGCCGCCGAGTGGTGATCCGGTTCTTCAATCTCCAGCACAGCGGCATGATGCTCAGTGTTGACGACGCCGGCCTGGCCGCGGCCGCGTCGGCGGAGGCACGGCGCCTGAGCGTACCCACGCATTGGAACAACAGTGAAGAGGCTGCCAGCCCGTTCGTGCTCCCCAAGTTGGGCGGCCGCGTCTAGTTACACATCTGACCCGCAGAAAACGCCGAAAACTCGCGGAAATCCGCGAGTTTTCGGCGTTTTCTGCGGGTCAGATGCTTGGGCCCACGCGCCCGAGGGTTCCCTGGCCGAGCTTGCGAGGTTAGGGAGGGCGTGGGGATTAGACGTCCCGGGAAACTACTGCCTCAGCAAAAGTGGCGAGCGCTGTCTTGACCATGCCCTCAGGCAGGGGCGCCAGTGCAGCAATCGCGTCGTCGGACCATTCGCGGGCAACCGCCCAGGACTGTGCGGTGACAGGGTGCTCACGCAGCGCGGCAACAGCCTGCGCCAGTGCCTCATCGCTGCTCAGGTCGCCGTCAACCAATGCCAGTACCGGCACTGCGGAGGCATCACCAGCGGCGGCGGCCTTGCGCAGCAACAGCACAGGCAGGGTGGGTACGCCTTCGCGCAGATCAGTTCCCGGCGACTTCCCGGAAACCTGCTTCAGGCCTGTGACGTCAATGACGTCGTCGGCCAGCTGGAAGGCCACACCCACCTTCTCGCCGTATTCAAGCAAAACGTCCTGCAGGTCTTCCTCCACCCCGGCAAAGATGGCGCCAAGCTGACCGGAGGCAGCAACCAACGAACCTGTCTTGTCGGCAATGACTGACAAGTAGTGCTCAACAGGATCTTCGTCCTCGCGCGGGCCAACAGTCTCGTGCAACTGTCCCAGGCACAGGCGTTCGAAGGTGCGGGCCTGGATGCCCAGCGCCCGTCCACCCAGTTCCGAGACAAGGATGGAGGCGCGGGCAAAGATCAAGTCGCCCGTCAGGATGGCCACGGTGTTGCCCCACACCTCGTGGGCAGTGGGGGCACCGCGGCGGAACGGAGCAGAGTCCATCACGTCGTCGTGATAGAGCGTGGCAAGGTGTGTCAGCTCAACCACGACGGCGGCCTGCACCACTTCCTTGCGGCCCGGATCACCCAGATGGGCGGCCAGCAGGACCAGCAGGGGGCGGATGCGTTTTCCGCCTGCTTCCACCAGATGGCGACTCGTAGCATCAGCCAGGGGGTCGGAATTGGCGATGGCTTCGCGCAGCACCTTCTCCACCCTGGCCATGCTCATGGCGATGGACGGTCCCAGTTCCGGGTCCTCGGCGACTGCGGAGAAGCCTGACGGCAATTGCAACCCTGTGGCAATGGCCATGGTGCTGGGGTTGGCGTCCTGCGACTCGGGCAGCCCGTGTCCGGCGTGGGTCCAGCTATGTTTCGCGGAAGTAGTCACTGCTTAACACTAACTATTGGTAGGGATTGTTGCTTGGGCGTGCGGGGAAAGTCTTGGTTGCTGGTCGCTGGTACCAGCTTCTCCAGTAGATGAATCACTCTATCCTCAAAACCGCGTTCCCCGGCGTCGGTGAGGTTGGCCATCATGCGGACCACAAAACGCATCAGCATCGGGATCGGCATGCCGGTTCGAAGAGCGAGTTTCATGATGGCCGGTTTGCCTATCAACTGGGCAAAGACCCGGCCCAGGGTGAAGTGGCTGCCCCACTGTTCGCGGACGTAGTCGCCATAACCTGACAAGGCATGGTTGGCTGCCAGTGCCGAGTTAGTTCCGGCCGCGCGTTGAATGAACTCGGCAGCGAAACGGGCGGACTCCATGGCATAGGAAATGCCTTCGCCGTTGAAGGGGCTGACCATGCCACCGGAATCACCGAGCAGCAAAAGCCCCGGTGAGTAGTGGGGTGTCCTGTTGAACCCCATGGGCAAGGCCGCGCCGCGGATGGGTCCCACCTGGTTTTCCTCGGTGAAACCCCACTCGGCGGGCATGGCACCCGTCCAGTCACGCAGCACCTGGCGGTAGTCCAGTTTCCCGAACGCCTTGGAGGAGTTCAGAATGCCCAGACCCACATTGGAGGTGCCGTCACCAACACCAAACACCCAGCCGTACCCTGGCAGCGGGTTTCCGGACTTATCCGGGAGTTCCAGCCACCCCTCCATCCAGTCATCGTCGTGGCGCGGGGAGGTGAAATACGTCCTGTAGGCAACACCCATGGGCCTGTCGTCACGTTTTTCGTGGCCCAGGGAAACTGCTGTGCGGGTGGAGTTGCCGTCTGCGGCGAGCACCAAGTCAGCGAAGAAGTCCTTGGTCTCCCCCGTCTTCTTACCCGAGCCGTCCATGAGTGACGCCCGGGCACCCACCACAGTTCCGGCGTCGTCCGTCAACGCCGTGGAAACGGAGTGGCCCTCAAGGATCAGCGCACCTGCGGCACGGGCATGGGTGGCAAGGGATTCATCGAAGCCTAGGCGGGTCCTGATCAGTCCGTAGTCAGGGAAGTTGCTCAGTTCCGGCCACGGAACCTCGACCTGCCGCCCGCCGGCGATCAAGCGCAAACCCTTGTTCCGTCGCCAACCCTCGGAAGGGTCGTGCGGCAGGCCCATGAGCACCATTTCGCGCACCGCCCGCGGGGTAAGACCGTCACCGCACACCTTCTCGCGCGGGAAACGGGTCTTTTCCAGCACCGTCACCTCAATCCCAGCGGTGGCCAGGTGGTAGGCCGCCGTGGATCCGGCCGGACCTGCCCCTACTATCAGTACCTTCACGGTGGGTGGAGTTCCTTTAGTTAGCGGACGCTAGTTGGCGGGGGCGGTGGAAGAGCCAGCGGCCCGCGGTGGCTTGACGGCGCGGTGGACCGCCACAATCCCGCCACTCAAATTCCTGTACGCAACGCTCTCCCACCCGGACTCGGTGAGCCAGGCGGACAAGTTGTCCTGGTTGGGCCACACCCGGATGGACTCAGCCAGGTACACATACGCGTCCGGGTTGGAGGCAACTTTTTTGGCGATGGGTGGCAGCGCCCGCATCAAATACTCGGTGTATACGGTGCGGAACGGGGAAAAGGTGGGGTGCGAGAACTCGGCCACCACCAGCTTGCCGCCGGGCTTGGTCACGCGCAGCATTTCCCGCAACGCCTTCTTCGGGTCCATGACATTGCGCAAGCCAAAGGAGATGGTGGAGGCGTCAAAGGAGTTGTCGGCGAAGGGCAGGTTGGTGGCGTCCCCGGCGATGAAGTCAATGTCGGGGCGGCGACGCTTGCCCACCTTCAACATGCCCACCGAGAAATCGCAGGCCACCACATCAATACCGGCGTCTGCATAGGGCTCGCTGGAGGTGCCGGTGCCGGCGGCCAGGTCAAGGACCCTTTGGCCGGGCACAGCACCAACTGCGTCCACCACAATGCGGCGCCACCGGCGCGTCTGCCCCAGGGACAGAATGTCATTGACGATGTCGTATTTGGGGGCCACGTCGTCAAACATGGCGGCCATTTCTTCAGGACGCTTCTCCAAGGATGCACGCTTCACCCCCCTAGTCTCTCAAACTTTGAAGCGGATCGTGCATTGACGCACGCCACTTGTGGGCGATCACACCGGGATTGAGCCAAAGTTGGGTCTATGGGCGAGTAATCTGGACTCATCATGACTGCTTCCTCGGGCACCCATACGCTGCGCACCCTGACCACGGCCCTGGATTCGGCCTCGCTGGGTGAGCTTGGCGTGACCGGCCCGGCCAGCTTGCTCATGTCCCTGAGCGACACAGATCCGCTCTGTTGGTTGCGGCGCGGCGAAGGCCTTCTGGGCTTTGGTGAAATCGCCGCCTTCACAGGTACCGGGCCGGGGCGTTTTACCGACGCCGAACACTGGTGGAAGTCCCTGCTGGTGGACGCCCAGATTTCCAACCCCCTGCGACTGCCCGGCACCGGCGCCATGGCGTTTGGCTCCTTTGCCTTCTCCAAGACCAGCAGCTTTGAATCGGTGTTGATTGTTCCGGCACTCGTGGTGGGTTTTGCCGACGGCACAGCCTGGCTCACCCAGATGACCCTCGACGGCACGGTCCCCGCCACCGAATCGGCTCTCCCACTCTTACGGTCGGCGATGGCTGGCCCGTCACGTTCTGAAGGCTCGACGCCGGAGCCCACCCCAGCTGGCACGGTGCGTTCCGGGGCGCTCACCGAGGCGCAGTGGAAGGATTCAGTCACCGCCGGTGTGCAAGCCATCGCCCGGGGCGGGCTGGAAAAGGTGGTTTTGGCCCGCGACGTGGTGGCGACGTTCGCCGAACCCGTGCGGAGAGTTTCAATTCTGCAACGATTGGTGCGCCTCTACGACGAATGCTGGACCTACGGCGTGCACGGCCTGGTGGGCGCCACACCAGAGATTTTGATCAAGATTGATGGGTCGGTGGCCCAGGCCCGGGTTCTTGCCGGGACCCTGGACAGGGAAGATGAACCGGCCGGCTCCTCAGGCTTCGCCGACACCGTTCTCGGCGGTTCCCTCAAGCAGCGTCAGGAGCATGACTTCGCTGTCCGGTCCCTGATCCGGCAACTGGCTCCGTTCGCCAGCGACCTGGTGTTCCCTGCTGAACCCTTCATTCTGGAACTGCCAAATGTGTGGCACCTGGCCTCGGATATCACGGCCGAATTGGCCAGTTCCAACGGGCATTTGCCCAGTTCCTTGGCCTTGGTTGAGGCGTTGCACCCCACAGCTGCCGTGTGCGGCACCCCTCGGGACGAAGCCGGAAAGCTCATCCTGGAGTTGGAGAAAATGGACCGTGGGCCCTATGCCGGCCCCGTGGGTTGGCTCGACGGTGACGGCAACGGCGAATGGGGTATCGCCTTGCGCGGAGCAGTGCTGGAGGACCCTCACAACGTGCGCCTCTATGCCGGTGCCGGCATTGTGGAAGCCTCGGACCCCGAGTCGGAACTTGCTGAGACCTGGGCAAAATTCCGCCCCATGCTTCAAGCCTTGAATCTCAACCAGACCCCTTAAATTGGACCTTGAAGTCCGGAATCTCAGACACAAGCTGCTTCGTGAGACTTGCTAGCTTGGTCAATAAGTTGTTCAATAGTGAAATGTCGTTTACCGTGATGCAAATCACGCGGGGCTACACTATATTTCATCGACACAGTGCTCCATGAAACAAAGGGTCAAAAATGCAAATTTCAACCAAGCTGACAGTTCGGCTTGCAGCAGTCGCGGCCGTCGCAGCATTGGCATTGACGGGCTGCACCACCGCCTCCCAAGATCCGGAACCCGGCGCCACCACAGATTCTGGTGGTGCTGCGGCCTTCGATCCCACCACCGTCGCCAAGGACGATGCCCTGATCGCCATGTTGCCGGATTCACTCAAGGGCAAAGACGCCCTCACCGTCGGATCCGACACCTCGTATGAACCAGCCGAATTCCTGGACAAGGACGGCCAGACGCCCATCGGCTACGACGTGGACGTTGCCAAGGCCATCGCAGCAACACTGGGCAAGACGGCGAAAGTTCAAACCGCAGACTTCGCAAGCATTCTGCCCAAGCTTGGCACGGTCTATGACCTGGGCATCTCTTCCTTCACGATCAACCCGGAACGCTCGAAGGCAGTGAACTTCGTCAGCTACTTCAACGCCGGTGTTTTGTGGGCCGTGAAGACAGGCAACCCCAAGGGCATCAGCATGGATGATCTGTGCGGCAAGAAAGTGGGCGTGCAGACCGGCACCGTCGAGGAGGATCCCGATGTTTCGGGCCGCTCCAAGGCCTGTGTCGCAGCAGGTAAGCCGGCCATTGAAGTTATCTCGTTGAAGAACCAGACGGAAGTCACCACCCGTCTGGTAGGTGGCACCATCGACGCCATGAGCGCCGACTCCCCCATCATCAAGAACGCCCTGGCCAAGACCAACGGACAGCTGGAAACACTGGGCGACGTTTACGACGCAGCCCAACAGGGCATCGCCATCGCCAAGGCTGACACTGAGTTTGCCGGCGTGATCGAGAAGGTCATGAACAAGCTGATCGAGGACGGCAGCTACACGAAGATTCTGGAAAAGTGGAACAACACGGACGGCGCACTGCCGAAGGCTGTCCTGAACCCGACGGCGGGCTAGCCCTTGAGCCCCCTAGCTTCTCGCAGATCTGCACGTGGCGCACGTGAAGGACTGGAACTAATCGACGCTGTTCCAGTCCGTCACCCGTGGCGGTGGGTTGGCGCCGCCGCCATCTTGTTGGCACTCATCCTGGTCATCCAGTCAATGACCACCAATGAGAAGTTCTATTGGGGAACGTTCAGAACCTATGTGTTTGACGTTCTTGTCATCCAGGGTGTGGGCTGGACGCTGCTCCTGACCGCCAGCTCCATGGTCATCGCCATTGTGCTGGCCATCCTGCTGGCGTTCATGCGCCAGTCGGATAACCCGCTGTTCCGCTACGTTTCATGGGTGTGGGTCTGGTTCTTCCGTGGCACACCCGTCTACACACAGCTGTTGTTCTGGGGATCCATTGGCGCTTTGTATCCGAAGATCATTGTGGGTGTCCCGTTCGGACCGGAACTGTTTTCCTGGGACACGGCCACTGTCATCAATGCCACTGTCGCGGCAATCGTCGGTCTGGGTCTGAATGAATCCGCATACCTGGCCGAAATCTTCCGCGCCGGCCTGAAATCCGTGGACAACGGCCAGATGGAGGCTGCTGAGGCACTGGGCATGCGCAGGTCGAAGGTCATGTGGCGGATCGTCTTGCCCCAGGCCATGCGTGTGATCATTCCCCCCACGGGAAATGAAACCATCGGCATGCTCAAGACCACCTCGCTGGTGCTGGCAGTACCGTTCACGCTGGATCTAACCTTCGTGACAAATGCCCTGGCGAGCCGGACGTTCCTGCCCATCCCACTGTTGATGGTTGCCGCGTTCTGGTACCTGGTAATTACTTCAGTGTTTATGGTGGGCCAGTTTTACGTTGAGCGGCACTTTGGCAAGGGCGTGGATAACGTCATGAAGGCTCCGGTCAAGGCAACGGCAGCGGTCGCTGCGGCTCATGCAAACCCGGCGAAACACGCCGACGGAACCACGGAAGGTGGCAAGCAATGACCGACACAAATTCAACGGCCACGCCGGCAGCCGCCGGGGTCAAGCCGCTGGTGGATATCCAGGGCGTACACAAATTCTTTGGCGAGCATCACGTACTCAAGGGCATCGACATGACGGTGAAGCCCGGCGAGGTTTCTGTGATCATCGGCCCGTCGGGTTCAGGAAAGTCAACGCTCCTGCGCTGCATCAACCTCTTGGAAACAATCAGTGCCGGCCGGATCTATGTCCACGACGCCCTGATTGGTTTCAAGGACGTCAATGGTCGGCTGCATGACCTGAACACCAAGCAAATCGCGGGGCAGCGCCGTGAGATCGGCATGGTCTTCCAGCGTTTCAACTTGTTCCCGCACAAGACAGCCCTGCAAAACGTGATTGAGGCACCCACCCAGGTGAAGCGTCAGTCCAAGGCGGCGGCCAAGTTGAAGGCCCATGAACTGTTGGAGATGGTGGGTCTTTCCGACCGCGCCAACTTCTACCCTGCCCAGCTTTCGGGTGGACAGCAGCAGCGTGTTGCCATTGCCCGGGCGCTTGCCATGGAGCCGGAGTTGATGCTCTTTGACGAGCCCACCTCGGCACTGGACCCCGAGTTGGTGGGCGATGTTCTTGAGGTCATGAAGAAACTGGCCAAGTCAGGCATGACCATGATCGTGGTGACCCATGAGATTGGTTTTGCCCGCGAAGTCGGCGACACCCTGACGTTCATGGACGGCGGCGTGGTGGTTGAAAGCGGAAGCCCGCGCGACATTATCGCCAACCCGCAGCATCACCGGACCAAGGAGTTCCTCAGCAGGGTCCTCTAACCCGCGCGTTGCAACTGACCCGCAGAAAACGCCGAAAAGTCACGGGTTTCCCGTGACTTTTCGGCGTTTTCTGCGGGTCAGTTTGCTTTTCCGTTATTTTGTTTTTATGGCAGCGGCGATGCGGGCGTGCAGCTCACGCAAACCCTCACGAGCGGCCACCACCTCAACGATGTGCCGGCCCGCCACCGGCCCTGCCAGCGCAGTAGCCAATTCGGCTGCCGTGCTGACAAGGGTGTGGCTGAAACCGTAGGCGGCGGCCAGGGCGGCAAGGTTCACAGTGTGCGGTGTCCCAAAGAACCGTTCGACGGTGGCCGCGTAGTCCGGTGCCGCACCGAGCTCGCCGTGCTCCAAAACTGAGAAGATGCCACCACCGGAATCGTTCAAGACAACGATCTGCAGCGGGGGCGCCTGCTCGCTGGAGCCAATGTTGAGGGCCCCGGCGTCGTGCAAAAAGGTCAGGTCCCCGATGAGTACCCGGGTTGACTTGTGCGTTGCCAAGGCCACGCCGGTGGCTGTGGCCACGGTGCCGTCAATACCGGCCAAACCGCGGTTTGCGAAGACCCGGGCGTTGCGCTCGAGTGTGGGCCTGCCGGCCAGGTCCACGTCACGCACGGGGTTGGAGGAACCCAGCACAAGGTTGCTGCCAGGATCCTGTTGGGCCCGCTCCCACAGCCTGCGGGCCACCAACTGTCCCGTCAGCGTTTGGGTGTCCGGTACCTGGGACAGCACTGCCTCGAGGGCTGTTTCGGCCCGGTCAGCCGCATCCTGCCAGGCCTGAAGCCAGCCCGCAGGGCCACAACCGGCGAAGCCAAGCAACTGATCCCACTGGGTCAAGATCAATTCCGGTCGCCGGCCGGGTTCAAACCACGGCACGGGCGCTGGCAAGTACAGTGCCCGTTCCAGCCCCGTGTTGGCCATCAAGTGGCTGATCTCCCGGGACAAGGTGGGCCGGCCAAAGAGCACTACGCGTTGGATCGGATGGGCGCTTTCGGGCCCAAAGCTCTCCAACAGGAGGCGGTAGGGCCCAATGGCGTTGGGCCCGAAGCGGGCGTTGGAGGAGGGCTCTGCCAGCAGCGGCAACCCGAGCTTGCGGGCAAAGTATTCGGCGTCGGGCCCGGCGTCGTGCCCGGCCACCACAACTGTCCTGTGGCTTGTGGCGGGCAACACCATGTCGGGCTCCGATTGTGCCACGGCTTCCTCGTGCTCAACGCTTGCCCCGGGCGCGTCAACAACTGGCAGCAACCGTTCCCATTCGGAACCATCCAGCGCCGGGGTCAGCGGGTCCCGGAACGCCAGATTGACCTGAACGGGCCCTGCCGGGATTCCCTCGAGCCGGCCACGGGCAGCACTGAGGGCGGTGGCGATGGCGGCTGTTGGATCAATGCCTGCTCCAACGTCTGTGGCAAAACGCACATGCTCACCAAAGAGATCCAACTGGTGGGTTGTCTGGTTGGCCCCCGTGCCGCGCAGTTCATCGGGTCTGTCGGCTGAGAGCACCACAAGCGGGGTTCCTGCATGGTTCGCTTCCATGACGGCAGGCAGGAGATTGCCCACGGCGGTTCCGGAGGTTGTCATCACAGCCACGGGGCCGTCCGTGCCCAGTGCCAGTCCCAGCGCCGTAAATCCGGCCACCCGCTCGTCAATGCGCACGTAGCTGCGCATCCTACCGTCGGCTTCAGCCTCGGCCAGGGCATACACCAAAGGTGCGCTGCGGGATCCCGGGGCCACCACAACATGAACAACTCCAGCGCGTTCCAGCGCGTCTATTACGTAGCGGGCGGAGTCCATTGAGCTAAGAAAAGTCACAGCCCCATCTAATCATCAAGAGCACATCAGGGATTCACCCCGGAAATTAGAGAAGTGCGTAGCAGCGTCGCAGCCGCCCCAACCACCAGTCACGGCGTTCTGCTGGCGCCGCGCATTCCGCCAACAGCTCCCGGTCAGCCACCACCTCGCGCACGGCCATGCCGCCGGCCACTGCCACCAAGCTTGGCGCCACAATGTCGGCCGCCATGAGGGACACTGTGCCCAAACCGCAGGCGTAGGGCAGCTCTGGAAGCGCAGCAGCCAGTGCCAACCCGGCGCTGATGCCCACCGAGGAATCCAGGGCAGAGCTCACCACTGCGGGCAGCCCCGCTTCAGCCACAATCTCCAAGGCGCGCCGGACTCCCCCCAGTGGGGCGGCCTTCACCACCAAAAGATCAGCGGCCCCGGCACGGGCCACGGCAAGCGGGTCGGTGGCCTTGCGGACACTTTCATCGGCAGCAATCATCACAGCGCCGCGCAGTGACTTGCGCACGGCTGCCATCTCGGCAATGGACGCGACGGGTTGTTCGGCATACTCGAGCCCAAACACGGAGAGCATCCGCAGCGCTGACACGGCCTGCGCAACATCCCAGCCCCCGTTGGCATCCACCCGGATCTTGGCCTCGGGCAGCAAATGCCGCACAGCCCCCACACGGGCGGCGTCCTCGGACAGGGACTGCCCTGCCTCGGCCACCTTGATTTTCACTGTGTGAACAGCGTCAAAAGCTGCCAGCACCGCCGGCACCTGGGCCGGCGAAACAGCCGGAACCGTGGCGTTGACTGGCACCCAATCACGCACCCGTGCCGGCTGCCCCAGCCAGCCAGCCTCCAGGGCTGACGCCAACCACCTGACGGACTCGTCGTCGTCGTACTCAAGGAACGGACCAAACTCGCCCCACCCGGCAGGGCCCTGGAACACCATCACCTCGCGGGTCTGCACACCCCGAAATTTCACCCGCATGGGGAGTGAAACAACGTGGGCACTGGCCAGGATTTCATCCAGGGATGGGAGCAAAAACATGTCTTCACTGTAGCCCCAAAATCAGCGTGTTCCCATGAAACTGTGGGAACCTAGAGTCGATGAATACCCACGCCGCATCTCAACGCACAGGCCCACGCGGAACACTCGAGCCACGAATTGTTGCGTGGCCTTTCCTGGCAGCGGCATTGATAAGTTTGGCCGGACTGCTCTTGACGTATAGATTCTTCGTCAATACCACCGTTGGGCAGTTCATCGACGAGTCCGCTCTGGTGGAGGCGGCCGTTGCCCGGGAACGCATCGGCACCCAAACGGCGCAGCTCTTGGATCTGCTGCCGGCCACCTCCGTGGTCATTGCCGCCGTGGTGATCTTGTTCGTCACAGTGACACGGCGCCGGTGGAAGGCCGCAGGCATTGCCATCACGGCAATGGCCGCGGCAAACTTCTCCACCCAGCTCATCAAGGCCGGGCTGCCCGACCGCCCGCCTCTGGGCGTGTCCACGTTGGCGTTGAATTCGCTGCCGTCGGGGCATAGCACTCTGGCCGCCAGTGCCGCGGCCGCCGTGTTCCTTGTGGTGTCCCCCCGGTGGCGCCCGGCCGTGGCGTTTGTGGGAGGCAGTTACGCCATCCTGGCCGGAATTTCCACGCTCATCAACCAGTGGCACCGCCCCGCCGACGTGCTGGCCGCGTTCTTCCTGGTGGCGCTGTGGACAGCCCTGGCCGCACTTGTTGTCATGCGGACAGGTCCTAGCTGGAATGTGTGGCTGGGCTCGGGGGCGCACTGGGCCTCCTCCCGCTGGTGGACGGCGTTGGCAGCGTTTTTTGCCGTTGCCGCCGGGATCCTGACCCTCGTGATCCTTGGCGCCGCCTCCGCCGCCGTCAGCACCACCAGTTATTTCTTCGCGGGCGCGGGCCAAATTGTTGTCGGTGGCTATGGGCTGACGCTGGCGGCCACGCTGCTATTCACTTTGCCCGTACGACGCCGTTCCTAACCCACTCGCTGGAAGCTACTGTCCCGGTGGGGCTGGCCTGCTGCGCGGCACCCAATACCCCAGCACAGCTGCCGCAGCCAACCCCAGAAGGCCGGTGGCTGCGATGCCAAAGGACAGTGACACCACCGCCGTGAGTCCGGCGAGAATGGCTGGGCCACTGGACCCGCCACAGTCGGACAGGAACCGCCAGATGCCCAGGAATTGGGCCCGGCCATGGCGGGGTGAGTAGTCGGCCCCCAGCGTCATGATCATTCCGGAGCCGATGCCGTTGCCGAAACCAATCAGGAGCGCCACCAGCAGCAGGGACACGCCACCTGTGGTGAGCGGCATGAGCAACAAGGCAATGCCCATCAACGTCATGGACGGCACGGCAACCCAATTGCGCCCCTTCTTGTCCATGAGCTTCCCGGCGGGATAAAAAACCAGCATGTCAATGGCGCCGGACAAGCCGTAAATCAACGACGTCGTGGCCGGTTCCAGGCCAAGGTTGTCGGCCCACAAAGGCACCACCACCTGGCGGGCCGATCGCACGGCACTGACCAGGATGACGCCAATGCCTATGGTGAGAAAGAGTCTGCTGTTGGCCACGATCAAGGAGCCGACGGTGGGCATGGGCCCTTTGGGTGCTGGACCGTTGCCGCTGACCAGATCCGGCAACCACCAGGCCAGGACCCCCGCGGCACCGATGGCCACCGCGGCAACCCAGTAGGCGCCTTGCAGGCCCACCAGATGGATGACCAGCGCGCCAATGAACGGGCCGGCAAACAGGCCAATGCGTCCAACTCCGCCCAGGGTGGACATGGCGCGTGCCCGCATCAGCGGCGGCACGGCCTCGGTGAGGTAACTTTGCCGGGCCAGATTGAAGACGGCCGCCGCGGCACCTATGAGGAACACGCCGGCACCAAAGACCAAAAGGTTGGCCGCAAAACCGCACAACAGCAGGGCGATCAGGCTGAGCCCGGCGGCGCCCATCATGCTCAGCCGCTCCCCGAACCTGGCTGTCAGCAGCGAGGCCGGGATGTTGCTGACCAGCGATCCGACGCCGATCAGGGCCACCACCAGTGCGGCACCGGCCAGGGATGAGCCCAGGTCCCGGGCGCTGAGGGGAATAATGGGAAGGATGGCGCCTTCGCCTATGCCAAACAGCAATGATGGCCCAAACGCCGGGACGGCGATGGACCACAGGTTAAAGTCACCGGGGTTTGCTTTGCTACTCACCGTCCCAACTCTAAACCCGGCCCCCAGGGGATTAGTTTGGCGGATTGCTGGCTGCCATGGTGTCGGCCATCTGTGCGGCAAACTCCGGTGTCACCGGGCGCCCGTGCCCTGGCACCACAACAGGGTACCGATCCCCCATGGTTGCCAGCTGGCGCAGAACCTGAACCCAGTCCCGCGGATACGAATCCTCGAAGTGCGGTTCGCCACCTTCCTCGACCACGTCACCGGCAAACAGAACGCCACAAGCCCCGACCATCAGATCGCCGTCCGTATGGCCGCGGCCTAACGAGAACAAGTCGACGCACAGGCCCCCCAGATCCAGCGTTGCCGTAACATCGGCCACCACGTGCGTGGGCACCACAATCTCGGTACCTGGCCCTCCGCCGGCAGCCATTTCCGGCTCAATCCGGGAAACCTCCCGCCGTTGCGAATCTCCCGTTTCCCGCACGGTCCGTGCGGCGCTGGCGTGCGCCCAAAACTCGGTGGCGCCGTCGTGCCTAAAAACGGCGTTTCCGAAGAAGTGGTCCCAATGCGCATGGGTGTTGGCCACCAGAAGGGGCAAAGTGGTGAGGCTACGCACGGCCAGCAGAATTTCCTTCGCGTGCCGCGGACCGCACCCGGTGTCAATCACCAGCGCCCGTGCGGCACCCACGACAAGTCCCGTGTTGACCAAGGCCCTGTCCGGGGAGCTTGCCATCCAGTAGATGCCGCTGCCCAACGGTTGCCATGCACCGGCCATGAGCCCTCCTGCTGATTTGGCGCTAGAGGTCGGCCAGCACGGAGGCAGGGTTCTCCATGGCGTCGGCGACGAAGCGCAGGAAGCCCGCTGCCACGGCGCCGTCACACACCCGGTGGTCGAAGGCTAGGGTCAGCTCGGTCATTTGGCGTACGCAGAGCTCACCGTTGGCCACCCACGGCTTGTCCATGATGCGCCCAATCCCCAGCATGGCGGACTCGGGGTAGTTGATGATGGCGGCCGAGCCGTCCACCCCAAACACGCCGTAGTTGTTGAGAGTGAAGGTGCCCCCGCGAAGCGCCTCCGGCCCGACCCTGCCGTCGCGGGCCTCCTGGGTCACGGCGCGAATCCTCGCGTCAAGGGCGCGGACGCTCAGGCCGTGGGCCTGACGGATCACCGGCACCATGAGTCCGCGATCCGTCTGGGCCGCGATGCCAAGATTGATGCCGGCAAACTCCACGAGCTCTTGTTCGAGCGCGTTCTGGGTGACTTGCATGTTCAGTGCCGGGAAGCGGCCCAGGCCTGCCGTGACGAAGCGTGCCACAAAGGCCAGCACGCTGGGCGCTGCACCATCCTTGCCCTTCAGCTCCCGCCGCAGCTCCATGAGCGCCGTGGCGTCAACGTCGACCCACACTGTGGCGTCAGGAATTTCCGCCCGGCTACGGGTCAGTGCCGCAGCTGCCGCCTTCTTCACCCCGGTCAGTGGCGTCCTGCTGGCCACTGCGAGGCCCGTCCGCTGATCGACGACGGCGTCCGCGCTAGCCGGTGCCGCACTCACCGGCGCCGCAGTCTTCGGTGCGGTCCGGGCGGTCACGGCCCCTTCAACGTCGCGACGCAGGATGAGGCCGTCACCACCTGAACCGGGAATGTCGGCGAGCTCCAGGCCGTGGTCGTGGGCCAGTTTCCGCACGAGGGGCGAGGCGACGAGCTGGGCGGCCACGGGCCGGCCCGTGGCCTTCGCCGTGGTGTCAGCATGAAGGTCCTGGCGCAGCGCGGGTCTGCTCCGCCCCGGTCCGCCATGCCCCGAGGTCCCGTAGCCAATCAGGACGTTGCCCGACCCCGCGGCAGCGTCCGAGGTCACCGTTTCAGCGGCGACGGCGGCTAGTCCGGGTGCCGGTGCAGACACGGCAGCACCGCCCGCTTCGGGACGCGCCACGGAGATGAGCGGCTTGCCGACCGCCAGCGTGTCACCTTCGGCGCCGTGCAAGGTGTCGACAACACCTTCAAAGGGTGACGGCACCTCAACAACCGACTTGGCGGTTTCCACCTCGGCGATGGGTTGGTCCACATGGACGGCGTCGCCCACCTGCACCAGCCACGTGACAAGTTCGGCTTCGACAAGGCCCTCGCCCAGGTCGGGGAGGAGGAATACTTGCAGGCTCATGAGGTCTCCCACTGAAGGTTGTCGACGGCGTCGAGGATGCGGTCCACGCCGGGAAGGTAGTACTTTTCGAGTTTGGGCGCCGGGTAGGGGATGTCGAAGCCGGTGACCCGCAGCACGGGTGCGGCGAGCGAGTGGAAACAGCGTTCCTGGATGCGGGCCACGATCTCGGACGCCATGGAGGCGAAGCCGGGAGCTTCGGCGATAACGATGGCCCGCCCGGTGGACTTTACGGCGGCGGTGACTGTTTCGTCGTCGAACGGCACCAAGGAGCGCACGTCGATGACTTGCAGGGAGCGGCCCTCGGCCGCGGCGGTCTCGGCGGCCGCGAGCGCGACTGCCACCGACGGGCCGTAGGCGATCAAGGTGGCGTCGGTGCCGTGACGGGCTATGGCTGCGTGGCCGATCGTGGACGGTGCGGCAGCGGCACCCCCGCGTTCGGCACCGTCCGCATACCGGGCGCGCAAGGCATCCAAGTCAACAGTGTCCTTGGTGAAGTACAGCTTTTTGGGTTCCAGGAACACCACCGGATCAACGGAGGCGATCGCGTCACGGAGCATGATGTAGGCGTCGGCCACGGTGGAGGGCGTGAGTACCGTCAGCCCCGGCGTGTGCACATAGTAGGCCTCGGAGGAATCACAGTGGTGTTCCACCCCGCCAATCCCGCCGGCGTAGGGAATCCTGATGACCAGGGGCAGGCGCACGTGCCCCCGGGTGCGATTGCCCAGTTTGGCAACATGGCTGGTGATTTGTTCAAATGCGGGGTAGGCGAAGGCGTCGAATTGCATCTCCACCACGGGCTTCATGCCGTTGATGGCCATGCCGGTGGCCATGCCAATGATCCCGGATTCAGCGAGCGGCGTGTCAAAGCACCGTTCCTCGCCGAACTGTTTGGTGAGCCCGTCGGTCACCCGGAACACCCCACCCAGGGTGCCCACGTCTTCACCAAAGACGACGACGGCCGGATCGGCGGCCATGGCGTCGGCCATGGCCAGGGTCAGGGCTTTGGCAAAAGTGATGGTTTGGACACCCGTCAGCGTCTCTCCTTGCTGACCGGCCGGTTTGGCTGGCTGGGGTGTCTGGGCAATGGTCGTCATGATGATGCTCCCGAGGTGGCATTCGATGCGGCCAGTTCCGCCGCAAGCAGGGTGCTTTGTTCACGCAATTGGGGTGTCGGCTCGCTGTAGACGTACCGGAACAGGTCCAAGGGATCGACAGTGGTCTCGGCGTTGAGCCCGTCACGCAGCGTTCTGGCCAAGGCTTCGGCAGCCACGGCGATGCGTTCGCGGTCAGCGGCAGCCAGCGCCCCCGCGTCGTCCAAGTATTTTTCCACCCGGAGCAGCGGGTCCTTGGGCACCCACTGGGCCACTTCGGCGTCGCTGCGGTAGCGGGTGGCGTCGTCGGCGTTGGTGTGCGCTTGCATCCGGTAGGTGTGCGCCTCCACGAGCGCCGGCCCGCCCCCGTTGCGGGCACGGTGCACCGCGTGACCCACGACGGCAAGCAAGGCGGCCAAGTCGTTGCCGTCCACGCGCTCGCCGGGCATCCCATAGCCCACGGCCTTGTGAGCCAGGGACGGGGCCACGCTTTGGCGGATGAGCGGGACGGAGATGGCGTATTGGTTATTTTGGATGAGGAAGACCACCGGGACGTGGAAGACGGCGGCAAAATTCAGGGCCTCGTGGAAGTCACCCTCACTGCTGGCACCGTCCCCGCACAGGGCCAGGACGACTGTGTCCTCGCCACGGAGCTTGGCCGCGTGCGCCACCCCGACAGCATGCAACAGCTGGGTAGCCAGCGGCGTGGCGGGGCTGGCCGTGTTGTAGTCGTGGGGGTTGAAGCCGGCGTGCCAGTCACCGCGCAGCGATTCGAACGCGGCAACCGGGTCAACCCCACGGCCCAGTATTGCCACGGTGTCGCGGTAGGTCGGGAAGAGCCAGTCACTGCCCCGCAGGGACATGGCCGCCGCCACCTGGCAGGCTTCCTGCCCGTGCGACGACGGATACACGGCCATGCGCCCCTGCCGCACCAATGCCCCCGCCTGATCGTTCACGCGCCGACCCACCACCAGCCGCTCGTAGCCTTCGAGCAGCGTCGCCATCTCGGGGAGTTTGTAGGGCTCCTTGTACTGCTTGGCTGGTGCCTGCGTGCCGTCGGCGGCGATGAGTTGGACGGGTTCGGCCGAGGGCAACAGATAGCTCTGGGTCTCGAGGAATTCAGGGTGGGTCGTCATTGACCTCGGCCCTCCTTTGGGTAGTCGACTCACCCCGCACAACAACCCAGGGCGCGCACAAATAAAGATGTTCTGTCCCTTCAGTATGTGATTCTCACCGTTTTGTATCCATAGTTTTGCGATTCTCTGGAATTTGCCGATCAAGAACCGTAGTCTGAGAGACATAATGACATGTGAGCGGCGTTACAGTCCCGGCTTTTTCCCGGACGTCTTTCACCGCCAAGAGCATCCAGGAGTGCCATGACCGAAAGTTCCACACCCCCGCTCGACGAGGTGGACAAAAAGATCCTGGCCGAACTGACCCGGGACGGCCGCATGTCGGTGAGCACCGTCGCGGAGAACGTCCACATCTCCCGCGCCCATGCGTATTCGCGCATCTCCCGATTGACCTCCGACGGGGTCCTCACCAAGTTCACCGCGCTGGTGGACCCAGTCAAAGCCGGCTTGAAGTCCTCCGCCTATGTCACCTTGAAGGTGAGCCAGCATTCCTGGCGCGAACTTCGGGAGGATTTGCGCGCCATCCCCGAGGTGGCCCATATTGCCTTGGTGGGCGGCGATTTCGATGTCATCCTGCTGGTCCGCGCCGAAGACAATCAAGGCCTGCGGAAGGTCATCTTTGACAGGCTCCAATCCATGCCGGGAGTCCTGGACACGCAAACATTTCTCATCTTCGAGGATCTGGACACCAGATAGCGGCCTAGTGCCCGCCGGCGAGCTTGCGAGCCGGAGGGAGCAGTCGGGTGGGCGTGGGGCGTAGGCTCGGACCATGGACACTTCACAAAAAGCCACCGAACTCCTCCGTCTCCACCAAGCACCCGAAGTCCTGCAATTGGTCAACGTCTGGGATTCAATCACGGCCAAAGTTATTGCGGATCTACCGGGCACCAAGGCTCTCGCCACGGCCAGTCATTCAATCGCGGCCTCCCTGGGCTATGCGGACGGCGAGCGCATTCCAGTCCAACTCATGATTGATGCTGTGGGGCGCATTGCCGCCGCCACGGACCTTCCCGTCTCGGCCGACCTTGAAGCCGGGTACGGCAACCCGGGCGAGACCATCAAGAAGGCCATGGGCGTGGGCATTGTGGGCGCCAATATTGAGGACCAGATGCGTCCTCTCACCCAAGCCATTGCCCAGATGAAGCAGGCGGCCGACGCCGGCGCGGCGGGAGGAATCGATTTTGTCCTGAACGCACGTACGGACGCTTTCCTGCTGGCCGGGGACCGCGACCCGCGGGACGTGCTGGAGGCCGCCGTCGAACGCGGCCGGGCATACCTGGACGTTGGGGCCACCTGCGTCTTTGTCCCCGGAAAGCTGGACGAGGCCACCGTCACCGCGCTGGTTGCGGGCATTGGTTGGGGCAAGGTGAGCGTCATCAACGTTCCGGGTTCACTCAGTCCGGCAAAATTGCAGGAGCTCGGAGTCACCCGCATTTCCTACGGCCCATGGATCCAGCGCGTGGCCCTGACGGCGATCGCGGATGCGGCGGCGGACCTCATGAACAACGGCGCCCTCCCTGTTGGCACGCGGCCGCTCAACTAGCGTCCCGTGAACCCGGGCCTCCGTTTGGCGGTGAAGGCCGCGAACCCTTCGGCGTAGTCAGCCGTGTGGGACAGCCCCACTTGTGCCGCGTTTTCCAGTACGACGGCGTCCCACAGTCCCAGCCGCCGGTCCCGGATCGCTGCCACGAGTTCCTTGCTGGCATTGAACGCCTGGGTGGGTCCTGTCGCGGCTTTTGCGGCGGCCGCCCGCGTGGCCTCTAGTAGTCCCGCTGCTGGCAGGGCCCTGCTGAACAAGCCGCCCTTGACGGCTTCTTCCCCGCTCATGAGTTCGGAGGTGTAGATCAAGTCAAGGGTGCGGTGCATGCCCAGGCGTTCAGCAAACAGCCAATGCCCACCGGAATCCAGCGTGGCCCCGAGGTTGCCGAACGGGGAACCAATCTTCGCGGTGTCTGCCACATAGACCACGTCCGTGGCGATGAGCAGCCCCAAGCCCACACCGAGGCAGGCCCCGTGGGCTGCGGCAAAGGTTGGCGCCGGAAACGTGCTCATCTTCTTCAACAGCGGGGTCAGGGCTTCAAGGTAGCGGTGCGCATCGTCGTTGGCCCCGTCAACACCGGCGATGTCCCGGCCGGCACAAAATGCCCGCCCCGTACCGTGCAGGAGCAGAGCCCGAACACTGCCGGCCGCCGCGGCCGCAGCAGCCTCGTCGTACGCGGCGCCGAGCTCTCCCAGCTCGCCCTCGGTGAGCGAATTCAATTTTCCCGGCGCATTCAACACCAGCTCGGCAACGCCACCGGCTATGGAAAGTTCAATCACGGTGACTCCTCAGTTGGCTGGGCGGCGGCTCGACCGTCGAGGCGGCTATGGCGAGCACGTGAGCGCCTCGGCTACACGTCATAGTCAACGGTGACCTCGGCGGTGGTGGGGCGGGATTGGCAGGTGAGGACATAGCCGTTGTCCACTTCCTCCGGCTCCAGCGCATAGTTTTCCTCCATGTCCACGCGTCCCGAAACCAGCTTGGCCCGGCACGTCCCGCATACTCCGCCGGCACAGGCAAAGGGGACATCGGCACGCACGCGCAGGGCGGCATTGAGGATGGATTCGCGGGCGTGGGTGGGGCTGAGAATGTCAGCCTTGAGCCCGTCGAGGGTGAACGTGATCTTGTAGTTGTCCTCGGATTCGTCCACCAGTACGCGGCGGCCCGCCTGCCCCTCGGGGCGGCTGGGTGTGCCGGTGGTGAACAGTTCAAAACGGATCCGGTCCCTTGGCACGCCGCGGGCGGCAAGTACGTCGCGACACAGCTGGACGAGTTCGAACGGCCCGCACAGGAACCATTCGTCCACGTCGTCGCTGTGGATGGCCGTGCCCAGCAGCGCCTCCAGCTTGTCGGCGTCGAGCCGTCCACTCATGAGCGGGGCGATGCGCTGCTCCCGGGAGAGCACATGGTGCACGGCCAGCCGAGCGGGGTAGCGGTCCTTGAGGTCGGCCAGTTCCTCCAGGAACATCACATCCATGGACGCCTTGTTCGCGTAAATCAGGTCGAAGCGGGTGCCGGCGTTGGCGGCCAGCAGGGTTCGGGCAATGGCGATGACAGGAGTGATGCCGGAGCCGGCGGCGATGGCCACAAAGGTGCCGGCCCCCCGGACCAGGTCTTCCGGGTGGTTCATGCCGGTGAGCACATTGGAGACGTCGCCATGTTTGGAGATGAACGCGCCCATGGGACTCATGACGTCCATGGTGGCACCGGCTCTCAGCTCGGCGTTTGCCCAGGTGGAGAACTGTCCACCAAGGTCGCGTTTGATCGCCACCCTGATCTCGGAGCTGCCGTCCTCGAATTGGACCGGGGCGGCGCAGATGGAGTAGCTGCGGCGCACCTCCTTGTTCACACCGTCGTCGTCGGGCATCTGCAAGCGCAGGGCAACGTACTGCCCGGGCAGGTAGTCGTAATATCCGGCCAGATCGGGCGGAACGGCGAAGGCGACCTCGATGGCGTCCTCGGTGAGCCGGCGGACCTGGGCTACTGTCAGTGTGTGAAAGGCGGCGCGGCGCCGGGCTGCGGCATCAGTGGGGATGGTCATTAGAGCACCTTGAAGTAGTCAAAGGGTTCCCTACAGTCCTGGCAGACGTATAGGGCCTTGCAGGAGGTGGAGCCGAAGCGGGTGATTTCCTTGGTGTTCAACGACTGGCATTGCGGGCATTTGACCGCCAGCGACAGCCGGACTCGGCCGCTGTGGCCACCGGCGCTGGCCTGTCCGCTGGGAGCGGCGATCCCATATTCCTCCAGCTTGGCCTTGCCCGCGCCCGTCATCCAATCAGTGGTCCAGGCCGGGGCCAACACCATCGTGACAGTGACATCGCTGTAGCCTTCGGCGGCAAATACGCGCAGAAGGTCCTCGCGGATGGCGTCCATGGCCGGGCAGCCCGAATAGGTGGGGGTGATGGTGATGCGCACGGCTGGCTTGCCGGCAGCCGTGCCCGGCCCGCCGCCGTCGTCCACCTCAACGCGGCGCAGGATGCCCAGGTCCGCAATGGTGAGCACAGGGATTTCGGGGTCGGTGACCGTGGCGGCGATGTCCCAGACCAACTGTTGGGCGGTCTTGCCCAGCGTGTCCATGGCGGTCACCAGCTGGCCCCGGGGTACTCGCGCGCCAGCACCTGCATCTCGGCCAGCAGGTAGCCCAGATGTTCACTGTGGCGCCCGTGCCGCCCGCCGCCGGTGGCCAAGGGCGACGCCGGGACGTCCAGTTCCGCCTCGGCCAGGACTTCTCCGGTGGCCCGGTCAAACTCCGCGCGCAGGCTCGAGGGGGCGACGCCGGCATCACCGAGTCGCGCCGTCAGGGCGTCGTCCTCAAACAGCTCCCCCACGAACGGCCACATCAAGGTCAGCCCGGTGACCATGCGGCGGCGGGATTCATCCGTGCCACCGGCCAGGCGCAGCACCCACTGCGTGCTGTGGTCCAGGTGGTAGTCCACTTCCTTGACAGCCTTGGCGGCAATGGCGGCCAGCATGGGGTCGGCGGATTTTGTCAGCTCCCGGTAGAGCGGGAACTGGTAGTTGGCCACGATGAATGCCCGGGCGATCGTTGCGGCAAAGTCGCCGTTGGGCTGTTCAAAGAGGTGCGCCGAACGGAATTCGGGCTCGCGGCGGAAGTAGGCGAGGTCGTCCTCGGACTTGTCCCAGGCACCCCCGGCATAGCTGAGGAAGGAGCGGGCGTGGCCCAGCTGATCCAGGGCGATGTTGCCCAGCGCCACATCCTCTTCCAGTTCCGGGGCACGGGAAATCCAGTGGCTCAGGCGCTGCGCCAGGATCAAGGCATCGTCGCCCAGGCGCAGGGCGTACTGTGCAATGTCTTCGCTTGGTTTGGCCGCCCCTTGCCGGGTAGCCAGGGCAATGTCCTCAGGGCGCAGCGCATTGCCCGGCGTGATCCGAGTGGCCGAAGCAGACGAGTCGTTCACAGGTGCTTTACCCCTTCGCTCTTGGTGTAATACGTGGCGTGCCGGTAGTCCTTGCCCTGGGGCGATTCAAAGAAGGAGCCCTTGGCGTCGGGGTCGGAGGCGGCGATGGCGTCGGCCGGGACCACCCAGATGGACACGCCCTCGTTGCGGCGCGTGTACAGGTCGCGGGCGTTGCGCAGGGCCATGGTGGCATCGGGCGCATGGAGTGAACCGGCGTGGACATGGCTCAGGCCGCGGTTGGAGCGGACAAACACTTCCCACAGGGGCCAGCGGTGGGCACTGTCTCCGGGCGCCGCCGTCGTGCTTTCATTGGATTCTTGGGTGCTCATCTTTAGGCTGCAACTTTCTGTGCGTTCTTGGCGGCTTGCTTGGCGGCGTAGGCCGCGGCGGCCTCACGCACCCAGGCGCCGTCGTCGTGCGCGGTGCGGCGGCGCTCCAGACGTTGGGCGTTGCAGGGGCCGCGGCCGGCCAGGACTTCCTTGAACTCTTCCCAATCCAGCGGGCCGTGCCCCCATTTTTTGGTGTCCTCGTTGAAGCTGATGTGCTCATCCGGCAGGGTCAGGCCAAGCACCTTGACCTGCTCCACCAGCATGCCGACAAAGCGTGAGCGGAGTTCATCATTGCTGAAACGCTTGATGTTCCAGGCCATGGATTGCTTGGAGTTGGGGGAATCGTCATCAGGCGGGCCAAACATCATCAGCGACGGCGCGTACCAGCGGTTCACCGCGCCTTGGGCCATGGTGCGCTGCTCGGGGGTGCCGTTGGCCAGTTCCAGCAGGATCTCAAAACCTTGCCGTTGGTGGAAGGACTCTTCCTTGCAGACCCGGACCATGGCCCGGCCATAGGGTCCGTAGGATGCCCGGCACAGCGGCACCTGGTTGCAGATGGCGGCGCCGTCCACCATCCAGCCGATGGCACCCATATCCGCCCACGTCACGGCCGGGTAGTTGAAGATGGAGGAGTAGCGGGCTTTGCCGGCCACCAGGGCGTCCATCATGTCGTCCCGCGAGGTGCCCAGCGTCTCGGCGGCCGAGTACAGGTACAAGCCGTGGCCGGCCTCGTCTTGAACCTTTGCCATAAGAATGGATTTGCGTTTAAGGCTCGGCGCGCGGGTGATCCAATTGGCCTCGGGCTGCATGCCGATGATTTCGGAATGCGCGTGCTGGGAGATTTGGCGCACCAGTGAGCGGCGGTAGGCGTCCGGCATCCAGTCGCGCGGTTCAATTCGGGAGTCCTTGGCGATGATCCGGTCAAAGTTTTCCTGCCCGGCAGCGTCCTGAACGGATTGGCCCTGCGTGGGAGTCCCCCCGGACTGCATGTTCTGCGCCATGACTTCTCCTTGATGTGTGCCGACTTACGCCGGATTTAATTACCGACCGTTCGTTCAGAATATAACGTGACGGTCATCTCGTCAATCAAGGCGCCCGTCGCGGCCTCGAATTGACAGAACACCACGAAAGGGTATTACCTAATGAACATTCGGTAAGAAAAGTGAGGAGCATCACATGGGCTCAAACGGGCCGAGCATCGACCATCCACTACTCACCAATGACTACGCGTCCGAGTGGCTGGGAATCGAGGTGCTGCAGGTCGCCGACGGCCATGCCACCATCGCCATGACCCTGCGTCCGGAAATGATGAACGGGTTCGGCATCACTCACGGCGGCATGATCTTCGCCTTCGCCGACTCCGCGTTCGCCCTGGCCTGCAACTCCGCGACCGGCGACGGAAGCACCGTGACGGTCGCCTCCGGCGTCGACGTGAACTTCCTGGCTCCCAGCCGGGCAGGCCAACGCATCACCGCCGTCGCCAACCGGCGCCAGCTGCAGGGCCGCAACGGGCTCTACGACGTCCAAGTCCTCAGCGGGGACGACGGCGGGACCACCGTGATCGCTGAATTCCGCGGCCGCAGCCGGACCATACCCAACGGACACACCCAGCCAGAAGGGTCCGTCAACGATGACTGACACCACCCCGAACAATCCTTCACAGCTGGACGCGGCCGAACTCATGAGCCGCGACGAGTTGGAAGCCCTGCAGCTGTCACGCCTGCAGCAATCGCTTGCCTACGCCTACGCCCGAGTGCCCCTGTACAAACGCAAGTTTGATGAAGTCGGCATCCACCCCTCCGATCTGAAGGAACTGGACGATCTAGCCAAATTTCCGTACACCACCAAGGAAGACCTGCGCCAGGAGTACCCCTTCGGCATGTTCGCTGTGCCGCAAAGCGAGGTGGTGCGCATCCACGCCAGCTCCGGCACCACAGGCCGGCCCACTGTGGTGGGCTACACAGCCAGCGACATCAAGGTGTGGGCATCCCTGGTGGCCCGTTGCATGCGCGCCTCCGGAATCCGTCCCGGCATGAAAGTCCACAACGCCTACGGTTACGGCCTGTTCACCGGCGGCTTGGGCGCCCACTACGGCGCCGAGGCGCTGGGCACCACAGTCATCCCCATGTCCGGCGGGCAGACGGAAAAGCAGATCCAGCTGATTACCGACTTTGAGCCGGACGCGATCATGTGCACCCCCACGTACCTGCTGACCATCATGGATGCCATGCTGCACCAGGGCATCGACCCGCGCAGCACATCCTTGAAGTTTGCCGTCTGCGGCGCCGAGCCGTGGACCGAAGAGATGCGCCGCGAACTGGAGCAGGGCCTGGACTTGCAGGCCTGCGATATTTACGGACTCTCCGAGGTCATGGGCCCGGGGGTGGCCGGTGAAGCTGTGGAAACAAAAGACGGCAACCACATCTGGGAGGACCATTTCCGTCCGGAGATTATCGACCCTTTCGACCACTCAACGGTGCTGCCCGACGGCGAGGAAGGCGAGCTGGTATTCACCTCACTAACCAAGGAAGCGCTGCCGATCATCCGCTACCGCACCAAGGACCTTTCGCGCCTGCTGCCTGGCACGGCCCGCCCGGCCATGCGGCGGATGGCCCGGATCACCGGCCGCAGCGATGACATGATCATCCTGCGAGGGGTGAATATGTTTCCGTCCCAGATTGAGGAGCTCGCCCTGCGCGTCCCTGCCCTGAGTCCGCACTTTCAGATGGAACTGACCCGCACGGGCCGCATGGACCACATGACGATCCACATAGAGCCACGCGAAAACACTACCGCGGCAGAGCGTGCCGCCGCCGCCCTGACGCTGAAGTCCCAGATCAAGATCCATGTGGGTTCCTCGTGCACCATCGACGTCGTTGAACCCGGCTCGCTGGAGCGGTCCAACGGTAAGCTGCGCCGCATCTACGACAACCGTCCCACGGGCTGACGGCGTGAGAAACTAGAAACCATGCCTTCCACACTCCCCGCCGCTGCAGCTGCCCAGCCCTCCGCCACCAAACGCGGGCGCCCTGGCTACGATCAACAATCCGTGCTGCGCATTGCCGTGGACGTCTTCAACAAACATGGCTATGAGGCCACATCGATGGGTGTCCTGGCGGAGAATTTGGGCATCTCCAAATCGGCCATCTACCACCACGTCCCTTCCAAGGAAGAGCTGCTGCGCCTTGCCCTGGAGGAGGCCCTGGGCGGCTTGGAGGAAGTCCTCACCCTGGACGGCGCGGTGTCCGGCACGGCCGAGGCCCGCCTGGAGTTTGTTCTCCGGGGCACCGTGGCCGTTTTGGTTCAGCGCCTGCCGTTCGTGACGCTGCTGCTGCGCCTGCGCGGCAACACCGCGATGGAACGTGAGGCACTGTCCCGGCGCCGCACCTTTGACCGCACCATCACCGCCCTGGTGTCCGCGGCCCAGCAGGACGGTTCAATGCGCAGCGACATCGACCCGGGCACCGTGACGAGACTCCTGTTCGGCACCATCAACTCAATTGTGGAATGGTACAGGCCCGGGGGCGCCCTCACGGCGAAGAAACTTGCCGACGACGTCATCTCCATGGCCTTCGAAGGCCTGCGCAAATAGCCAGCCACGTCCTCGAGTCCGACGGAGCACCGCCGAGGAAGACGTTCATTATCATCCCCGTTGCGGCACCCCGTCTGACTCGGCGGCGGCCCTACGCGTAGAGTGTGTCCGCTTTTTCCACGAGCGTCAGCACGTCGTACGTCGCCACGATCTCGCCATCCTGGTTGTGCAAGATCGCATCCCAGCACACCTCGCCGTATTCGTCGGTGACCCGCGGGGTGATCTTCTTGGCTGTCAGTGTCACGCGGATCGAGTCCCCGGCAGCCACGGGCGTGATGAACCGCAGCGATTCCAGCCCGTAGTTGGCCAGCACGGGTCCGGGCGCCGGTTCCACGAACAGTCCTGCCGCCCAGGACACCAGCAGGTAGCCGTGCGCCACGATGCCCGGGAAGAACGGGTTCTTTTCCGCGGCCTCGGCATCAGTGTGGGCGTAGAAGGTGTCACCGGTGGAGTTTGCAAACGCCGCAATGTCCTCCAGCGTCACTTTGCGCAGCCCCGACGTGAACGCATCCCCGATGCGCAGCTCCGCCAGGGACTTCCGGAACGGGTGGACCGCTCCGGGCACCGCCCCAAACTCCGCCGAGCCGGCCGACACCCGGTCAGCACCGGCATGCCAGACGCCCGTGATGGCGGTGAGCATGTTGGGCGAGCCCTGAATGGCGGTGCGCTGCATGTGGTGTTTGACCGAGCGGATGCCGCCCAGCTCCTCCCCGCCACCGGCCCGCCCCGGCCCGCCGTGCACCAGGTGTGGCACGGGTGAACCGTGGCCGGTGGATGTGCGGGCGTCCTCACGGTTGAGCACCAACACGCGTCCGTGGTGGGCGGCGATCCCGGTGACCAGCTGCCGGGCCGTGGCCGGATCGTTCGTGCACACGGTCGCCACGAGGGAGCCCGCCCCCAGCGCGGCGAGCCTGACCGCCTCGCTGACGTCGCCGTCGTGCGTGTCATAGCCGATGACGCTGGACACGGGGCCAAACGCCTCGAGAGCGTGCACCGCCGGGGCTTCGGCGTCGGCCCAGCTCAGCAGCACCGGTGTCATGAAGGCGCCCTCGACGACGGCGGCAACTGTGCCGTCTGCGAGGGTCACCACCGGTGCGTCCAACGTGCCGTAGGCCAGTTCGCCACCGGCGGCGAGCATGGTCTCCACGGCGGCGCGCACGTCCGCCAGCTGTTCAAGAGAGGCGAGCGCCCCCATCGTGACGCCCTCGGCGCGCGGGTCGCCCACCACCACCCGTTCGCTGATGCGTGCACCGATGGCGTCAATGACGGCCTGTTTGAGCTCGTTGGGGACGATGGTGCGGCGGATGGAGGTGCACTTTTGGCCGGCCTTGACAGTCATCTCGGTGACCACTGATTTGATGAACGCCTCAAATTCGGGTGTGCCGGGGATGGCGTCCGGGCCCAGAATGGCAGCGTTCAAGGAGTCGGTTTCCGCCGTGAAGCGGACGCCGCCAAACGCCACGTTCGGGTGGTTCTTGAGCGTGTTGGCGGTGGCGGCGGAGCCAGTGAAGGAGACCATGTCGCGGTAGTCCAGGGCGTCCAGCAGGGTGCGGGCGGAGCCGGAAATCAATTGCAGCGAACCTGTCGGCAGGATCCCCGATTCGACGATCGCACGCACGGCAGCCTCTGCCAGATACCCGCTGGGCGTGGCTGGCTTGACGATGGTGGGCACGCCGGCCAGGAACGCCGGGGCGAACTTCTCCAGCATGCCCCAGACGGGGAAGTTGAAGGCGTTGATCTGGGCGGCAACACCGGGAATCCGGGTGTAAATGTGCTCGGCAATGAACGAGCCGTCCTTGGAGAGGACCTCCACCGGTCCGTCGATGATCACATTGGAATTGGGTAGTTCGCGCCGGCCCTTGGAGGAGAAGGTGAACAACACGCCAATGCCGCCGTCGATGTCCACCATGGAATCGATCTTCGTGGCGCCTGTTCGTGCCGAAACCGCGTAAAGATCCTGGCGGCGGTCGTTCAGGAAGGCGGCCAGTTCGCGCAGTTTCAGGGCGCGTTCATGGATGGTCAGTTTGCCCAGCTCCGCCTGGCCCACTGTGCGCCCGTGCTCGACGGCGGCGCCCAGGTCCAGCCCCTCGGTGGACACCCGGGCCAGCACCTCACCGGTGCTGGCGTCACGCGCATCGGTGCCGGCGACGCCGTCGGCCGGGGTCCACCACGCATCCTGGATGTAGCTCGGAACTGTTTCAATCGACGTTTGGGTGGTCATCGTTGACCCGTCCTTTCGGGGTGATCTTGGGATGGGCCTTAGACCCAGTGGAAAAAACCGTGGCCACTCTTGCGGCCCAATTCGCCGCGGGCCACCTTGTCGCGCAAAATTTGCGGCGGGGCAAAACGCTCGCCGAGCGTTTCGGCCAGATATTCGGCAATGCCCAGGCGCACGTCCAGGCCCACAATGTCGGTGGTACGCAGCGGTCCGGTGGGGTGTTTGTAGCCCAGGACCATGGCGTTGTCGATGTCCTGTGCACTCGCCACACCCTCCTCAACCATGCGCATGGCTTCCAGCGCTATCGCCACGCCCAGCCGGGAGGAGGCAAAGCCCGGGGCGTCATTGACCACGACAGCTGTCTTGCCCAGGGCCTCCACCCAGCCCCGTGCCGTGGCCACCAGTTCCGGGTGTGTTTGCTGAGCGATGACCACCTCGATCAGGGAGGACGCCGGAACCGGATTGAAAAAGTGCAGGCCGATGAAGTTGTGTGGCCGGGCCAGTTCCGCGGCCAGACCCGTCATGGACAGCGAGGAGGTGTTGGAGGCCAGCACGGCGTCATCCGCCAGGTGCGCCTCCACGCCCTGCAGGGACGCCACCTTCAGCTCCCAGATCTCCGGCACCGCCTCCACCACCAATTCGCACGGAGCAAAGTCGGCGTAACTGGTGGACACGGTCAGCCGGGCCGCGATGCCTTCCACAGTGCCGGCCAGCCCCCGGTCCACGGACTTGGCGACGGCGGATTCCACCCGCTCGCGCGCAGCCGCGGCGGCGTCGTCGTCCCGCTCCACCACCAGCACCTCACAGCCGGCCACAAGGAACGCGTGGGCAATGCCGGCGCCCATGCGCCCGCCGCCCAGTACACCCACCCGGTGGGGCAAAACGGGTGTGTCCGTCATTGTTTTCTCCTGTCCAAAAAGGCCTGCATGCGGGTAAATTTGGATGGCGATTCAAACAGTTCGGCCTGCGCCAGGTTGTCCACCTCGGGGTGGGCCCCGCGCGGCTCATGGAAGACGCGTTTGGTGGTTTGCACGGCCAACGGATCTTGCTCCGCGATTTTGTCGGCGAGTGCGTGGGCGGCGGCCATGAGTTCTTCGGACTCCACCAGCTCGGTGATCAGCCCAACATGCAGGCAGCCCTCACCGGTGAGGATGCGCCCAGCCAGCAGGATCTCCATGGCCATGGGCTCCCCCACCAACTCCTTCAACCGCCACGTGGCACCGGCCGCGGCCATGATGCCCAGGCTGGTTTCCGGCTGGCCCATCCGCAGCGCACGGGTGCCGATCCGGAAGTCGGCAGCGTAAGCCAGCTCGGCCCCGCCGCCCAGCGCATAGCCGTCCAGGGCGGCGATGACGGGCATGGGCAGCTTGGCAATCCGCCCGAACAGGCCCGAGTTGATGCCCTTTAGGGCGTCCTCGCGGCGCCGTTCGATCAGCTCGGCAATGTCGGCACCGGAGGCAAAAATGCCCTTGGCCCCGTCCTCGCCGCCTGGGCTGCCGGAGAGGATCAACACCTTGGGTGTCGCCTCCAGATACGCGCAGACGGTGTGCAGTTCCTCCACCATCCGGGCGTCGATCGCGTTGCGCACCTCCGGGCGGTTCAACTGCAAACAAACGCGGTCCTCCCTTTCGGTGACCAGCAGCGTGGCGAACGTGGCGGAATCGAGGCGGGAGCCGGCGTCGTCCATCACAGCCCCTCCACCAGAAGTGCGGCACCCTGGCCGACACCGACGCACATGGTGGCCAGTCCCACGCCGCCGGGGGCTTCGCGTTCCAGCCGGCCCAGCAGCGTGATGACAATCCGTGAGCCGGAGGAGCCCAGCGGGTGGCCGAGCGCAATCGCGCCGCCGTCGTTGTTGACGGTGCCCGGGTCTAGGCCAAGCTCCCGGATGCAGGCCAACGACTGGGAGGCGAACGCTTCGTTGAGTTCGACGGCGCCCAGTTGATCCACGCCATGCCCTTGGCGTTCCATGATTTTCCGGCTGGCGGCGACCGGGCCCATGCCCATGAGCTCGGGGGCCAGGCCGGCCGCGCCGCCGTCGAGGATGCGGGCGCGCGGGGTCAGCCCGTACTTTTCAATGGCGCGTTCGGAGGCGACGATGATGGCGGACGAGCCGTCGTTTAACGTTGAGGCGTTGCCGGCCGTGACCACCGTGCCGCCCCTGACCACGGGCCGCAGGCCGGACAGGACGTCCATGGTGGTGCCGGCCCGCGGGCCCTCGTCGGTGTCCACGACGGTGTTGCCCTTGCGGCCCCTGACGGTGACGGGAACAATTTCCGGCTCGAAGCGTCCGGCGGTGATGGCGGCGATTGCACGTTCGTGGGAGCGGACGGCGAAGGCATCGCAGTCTTCCCGGCTGACGTTGAAGCGGCGGGCCACCTCTTCGGCGGTTTCCGGCATGGAATAGCTCATTTTGCCGTCGCGGGACAGGTCACCGGAAAGGAAGGCGGGGTTGGTGAATCGCCAGCCAATCGAGGTGTCGAAGGTGTCGCCCGGCTTGGCAAACGCTTTTTCCGGTTTGGCCATGACCCAAGGGGCCCGGGACATGGATTCCACGCCGCCGGCCACCACAATGTCCGCCGCTCCGGCCTTGATCATGTGGCTGGCGAGGGTGATGGCGCTCATCCCGGAGGCGCAGAGGCGGTTCACAGTGATTCCTGGGACGGTGTCCGGGAAGCCGGCCAGCAGCCACGCCATGCGGGCCACGTTGCGGTTTTCCTCGCCGGCGCCGTTCGCGTTGCCGAGGATCACTTCATCGACGTCGGCCGGGTCGATCCCGGTGCGGCTGATGAGCTCCTTTACGCTCAGTGCGGCAAGGTCGTCGGGCCTCACTGACGACAGCGCGCCGCCATAGCGTCCCACGGGGGTGCGAACCCCGCCCACCAAAAATGCCTGGGGTGTGCCTGCGGCCATGACTGAACCCTTCGAACGCGCGTTGTCGGCGCGGCAGATGCCGTCGACGCGAACAGCCCATCAACTTACCGACCGTTCGTTCTATAAATATTCCATGCGATGGGGCACATGGTCAACCGGTCCGCAACAACGGCTCTTCCCTGCGCGGCCTGCGCGGCGACCGGACCTGCTGTCCCGCCTTATCTACGTTGGACCAAAACCTTGAGTTCAGTCGCAACGTGCTGCGAGTCCGTTTGATTCGTGTTCAGGGCGTTAGGTGTCCGGTTAGGGGAACAGCTTGCGGGACGGTGTGACAGCAAGCGAAAATTGCAGTGCCGAGTAGCCAAGGCAGGTTTGCGACAGGGGCTTCCCACCGTTGCTGCTGCATTCTTTTCGGAGAAGGCTGCAGAAAGCCGCTGGCATGGAGGCGGCCCGAGCGCATGTCTTGGAGCGGCAAAGCTCGGCCCGATGCCAAACGTGGACCGCAGAGTATGCCTAGCGGCCCGGGAACCTGGCATATCGATTTGCCGTGCGCCTCGTCCCTCCGTCCGCGACGGAAAGTACTAGGTGATGTGTGAGTCGAGGTGACGCGCCGGAACGCCCCTGACCATCCCGCGCCCGCTCCAAGCGAAGGTTCAGCGGTCGGCCGTGTCTCTCACCACGGGTACTGTGACGTTCTGGAGGGCCAGGCCGCTCCCGCGCCAGCGCTGTTCCGCACGCGCACCCCACCATGTTGCAACGAGGAGTACCGCGGCACCCACGTATCCGAGCGTTCCAATCCGATCTCCGCCAAGGAGCACTCCCACGAGGAGAGCCCACCCGGGTTCTGTGCCGAGGAGCATACCTGCACGTGAAGCCGAGGTGTGCTTCGTTGCCCACAGCTGCCCCAGAAACGCGAAGATGGTGCAGCCGAGGCACAGGTACGCAATGGCGAGCCAATTTGCGACAGTAAAGCCGGGGATATGCTCCAGCAGCGAGTTTCCGCCCCAGACCGCGAATATGACCGCCCCAAACAGGATCTCGACCGTGGTCAATCCCAGTACATCGGCGTTTCGACCGACGGTAAACCGTGCCTCGGCAACACCGAGTAGCGCCCGTGTTGCTGCCGCGACGAGCATGAGTCCGTCGCCGAGGTTGAATCCGGCGAAACCGTGCCCGCCTACGAGCAGCGTGATTCCGAGGAGGGCAAGCAGGATGCTTGCGATCAAGGAAGAGGACATCCGTCTTTTGGTGAGCGCGGACTCCAGTATCGGGGTGAAAAGAATGGACAGGGCAATGATGAGTCCTGCGTTCGTGGCGCTCGTGAGCGTGACGCCGATAGTTTCCAGCGCGATTGTCGCCGCCCGGAGAGTTCCAAGCAGGATCCCTGGAAAAGCTGAATCCCGGAGCCGAACTCGTGGTCGAGCGAAATTCACACACACTAGGATCACCGCCGCCGGGACGAACCGCGCACACATCACCGCTGCGGCAGACGAGGCGGCCGCCAGGTCTTGCGTCGCCAGATAGCTGCCTCCCCAAATTGTGGCGACGATCAGGAGCAGCAGATCGGGGAGCAGGCGACGAGCAGAAAGGGGAGCGAAAGACATTCTTTTACTGTAAAGAGTGCATTTGATTCAGAACAACGGGCAGTATCTTCAATATCCAGTAAGCTGTGCTTCATGGAAGTTCATCACCTTCGAACTCTACGCGAGCTCCGGGACCGTGGATCGGTCACCGCAGTGGCACAGGCATTGCATCTTTCTCCGTCCGCGGTGTCCCAGCAACTTTCCTCATTGCAGCGTGGAGTGCCAATCCCCCTCACTGAGCAGCGAGGCCGAGTGCTGGTGCTCACTCCAGCGGGCGAGCGGTTGGCAGATGCTGGCGGCGAAGTACTGGAATCCCTCGCTCGCGCGAAGAATTCCGTCACCGAATATCTTCAGGCGCGTCGAGAACCAGTTGCAGTCACTGCTTTTCACAGCGCCGGCCTTGCCTGGTTTCCGGCGCTTATCGCCAGCAGCCTCAACGATCCCGATGGACCGTTGGTGCGCTGCCGAGACGAGGACGTATCGGTCAACGAGTTCGTCGATCTAGTCAGTGACTACGATGTCGTGATCGCTCACCGTCCACTGATATCAGATCCCTGGCCCACCCGCAGAGTGCATGTCACGCCTGTGCTGCAAGAGCCGATCGACTTGGCGATCCACCGTGAACATCCACTGGCGAAACAAGCGACGGTGAGCCTGGCCGATCTGGCGGAGGAAACCTGGGTGGCAGCGCATGAGGGATTCGCCCTCGAACCACTGATCGTCCAGGCGCTTTTTGCAAGCGCGGGCACCCCGATTCAGATTACACATCGAGTGAATGAGTTCAATATGGTTGCAGCCATTATCGCCGAGACCCGTAGCGTGGGTCTGCTACCTCGCTACACCGGGCTGATTCCATACTTTCGGGAACACGTGGTGTTGCGCCCGATCGAGGGCCTCGTCCTTGGCCGACACATCGACATCCTGACGAGACCGGAAGCGCGAACCCGAGTAAGTACGCGCACCGTGATCGACCGAGTCATCAAGATCGCCGAGGAGACACGGCGAATCGCAGAAGGATAACTCGGGAAGCGTCTCCTCAAATTGCCTCTATTCCAATGAGCGGGTCCCGTTTGAGGGAACGGTCTACGGGACGGCCTTTCGAGGAGAGCTAGGGTGCGCTAATCAACATTGCTCATCACGTTTCTAGATTCTCTTGCTGGAAACGCGGCGATGCATGAATGCACATCATTCGCAGCCGCCCCTCGCCCGTCGCGCGAAACTGATGCGCCGTTTCGGCTTCGACGACCAGAATGTCGCCGACCGATGCGGGGGTTTCTCTGCCGTCGGCAGTGACGATGGCTTCACCCTCGAGGACGACCCAGGTCTCGCTGTATGGGTGACGGTGCAGATCGGGGCCCTGGCCCTGTTCATTGTCCACAAGGAAAAACGAGATGCCTGAACCGTAGTCCTCGCCTTCGAACTTGATCGTGCGGCCGGCCCCGATCACGAGGTTGGATCCTTTCACTTTATTTAGCATGGGGCTAGCCCTTTGTCTCGGAACGGTAGGCGGAGATGAAGGCCTCGACTCCGAGGTCTATGAGCTGCGTTAGCTCGTCTGCGTCGAATCCGCTAGCCGGGCCGCAGAACATGACCCGGTTGCTCGGGATCCAGAGGAGCATTCCCGTGAGGTGCTGCGCGGCAACCGACGGCTGTGAAATTGACATCAGCTCGCGCTCGGCCACGAGCCGGAGACAGTTCGTCACTGATTTGAGCACCCTCTCGAAGCCTCGTTGCCAATACAAACGTCCCAGATCCGGGAAGCGGGTTGCCTCGGCGAGGACTAGGCGTCGGATCTCCTGCACTCGCGGGTTCATGATCGAACGGGTGAATTGCTCGGCGAGGAGCTTGATCGCAGTTTCGGCATCCGGGGCAGAACGCATTGCGTCGGTGAGCTCGTCGAATGGATTGTGGATGCGGTCGCTCACGTCAGTGATGAGCGCGGTGAAGAGCCCCTCTTTGTCAGCGAAGTACTTGTAGATCGTCTGTTTGGACACCGATGAGGCCGCAGCGATTTGGTCGGTGCTCGTGCCGACATAGCCGTTTGCGACGAACAGTGTCAGGGCCGCATCTAGGATCTGCTGCCGTTTTTCCTCGCCGCGCCGGGACGCATGGCCTTCTTCATCGTTGGGTTGCATCGCGAACCTCCTTGGTACTAGACAGTACCGTACCGATCGAATACAGTGCCGTCTAGTACCAGTCGCGTAGACCGGGCGCCCACAGTCGACCACAGCATCGGAGCTAGAACAATGTCATTTCAGGCATACCTCAACACGATCGAAGACAAAACTGGCCTCACGCCACGGGAACTCCTCGCGCTGGCACATGACCTCGAACTGGACAAAGAACCAATCAAAGCCGGGGCCATCGTCGACTGGCTCAAAGAAGAATACGGACTCGGGCGCGGACACGCGATGGCCATCGTTCACATCGTCAAGAACGGACCCTCCATCAGCGAAAAACACGTTGGTTCGGGGGGAAGTCACCGAGACGAGTCCACCGAACTGTGGCTGGATGGCCAGACCAACCGGCCCGCGTAAGCGTTCGTCCACACCTGACGTGCCCGCAGGCCGAACCCTCTACGGGACCTTCCCCCTATCCAGTGAGTTTCTGAAGTAGTTGCAGCACGTCTTCAGCGCTATCCAGCCTGAAGACCGGGCAGGCGAGGGTGGCAAGACAGTCTTCGTGTCTGCTGCGATTTCGACCGGCAAACGCTGGATCGTCGTAGCCGCGAGCCCATGTTAAGAAATCCTGATGGGCTAATTCATTGACTTCACCGGGGTTGATTGTTTCGCCCAGCCTGTCTGTTTGCCGCCGTTCTTGGCGAGCCATACGCGCACGAGGCTCCACGGTAAGGAAGACGACCGCGTCAAACCTGTCTCTGAGAACTTCATCCCAACCCATCACAGAGCCGGAGAGTACCCAAGCATCGCGGGGAAGGAATACTTCGTCCATCAACAACAGTCGTTCGGCCACAGGGCGTTTTTCTTTATAAGGAGGGGACGTGGGCTTCCAAAAATAATCATCGACGTCTGCGTGAGGAACCGCCCAACTGTCTGCCACTGCTCTGCCGAGCGTTGTGCTGCCGGACCCACTAGCACCTGTGATGAACAGCCGGCACGGGCGCAGGGTAGTTATCACTTGTGAATCCTATCGGGAAGCATCGGCAGGCCCGACCTGAAGCCTGGCTGTGTCCACTCAGGTAGTCGAGAACCCAGCACCTCCCGTTGGGGTGTCCCATACAAAGCGCTCAAATCTTCCCTTAGGGGATCCCGCAAGACCAACGGTAACCGGGCGCTGACTACCTATTCTGGCGCCGGCCGTAGGGGCAGGGCCATGAGGACTTCGTCTTGGTCACCTTCGGGCAGACGGAGCGCTGCTGCCCATCTGCCGATTTCCTGCCACCCGCATGATCTGTAAAAGTCTTCAAGGCCCATGCCGGAACGCAGTTCAAGGTGCAGCTGTTCAAGTGTGAAGTCTTCGATAGCGGCTCGTGACACCTCGGCCATGAGCGCACGCCCGACCCCGCGTTTCCGAAAGTCGAGGGCGGTCTGGACGCGCAGCACTCGTGCCCAGTGCGCTGTGAGTTCGTTGGAATTACCGGCCAGGAACAGCCACCCAGCAAGCTCCCCGTTGATTGTTGCGAGCAGGAGCCGATTGGCCGGTTCATCAAGAGATTGGACCATGGCATCAAGTGACACCTTGACTTGGTCATCAGAAACCGGCGGGAATGGGAATCCCACGGCACCACCCGCGTTCGATACTTCCCGCCAACACTCCAGAAGCTGCTGCCGCTCAACGGGATCGACCATTGCCGGGGCGGTCAGCCACCGCATCTGAAGCAGCTCGGTCATGATGGCAATCCGCCCGTTGCTATGGAAGCCGCCCGTGCTTCATCGATGGATCTGCCTGCGGGCCAAGGCATGACTGTTAGCGAGGGCCATTGGGTACTCCACCTTTTGGTCTTGGTCTCGTACACGTCTTGGGGAGCAAGCACTGGGTTTGGCACTATCTTTCGGGCGAACAGATCTTCGTAACCGTGCGGTGCGTAGGTGGCGAGGTTTCCTGCTTTATCGGAAGTGACGGCGAAGCAACAGGTTTTCGCAGCGAAATGATCGACCGCATCAGTAGTGCTGGTGAAGGGGATGGCCGGAACGCCAAAGTGCTCCTCATACCAGAGATGCACACGGGCTTCATTGCGAACTTCGACCTCGACTCCCAGGTCCTTGAACAGCTCGCGCGCCCGGAGAATGACCGCGTTTTCTGCCTCGTAGGACGTATCGACGTCGAAGTAGAACAGGTCGTAGTCTCGGATGCCGGCTAGCGGGTCCTTACCCTCCAAGACGTTCCATACTGTTTGGAACAACGCCCCCGCCGTTAGCCACCAATCCGAGACATCAAGAAGCGGCGCGAGCTGAAGTATTTGGCCGTTGATCGGATTCTTTTGGATATAGGACAGGAAGAGTTGTTCGTCATTGGTGGTCACCGCATCATCCTGCCTCACACTGACCCAACGCTTGTGGATCCAAGCCGCGTTTCGCATGATCCAGTTTTAGCATCGGCAAAGTAGGCGCCCTTCTACGACTATGGAGGTCACATGAGCGCTGTGGCTTTCAACGCTAAATGTCGTATTTTTTGCAGCGGTAAATGCCGTAACCCCAAACGCAATGACTCTCGATCCACTGTTTCGCAGGGGAACGGCTTGCGGGACGGTCATTTCTTGGTTGGTAGCGGCGGGTAGGTGGTCTGTGACTGTCAGTTCCGAAGGGCGGGTCATCCCAAGCTGGACATGGCGGTGCCGGCGTTACGGGGATGCCTGTCGTATCTCGTTCATGCCGGAGACTCGGTTCTCGTTTCCAACCATTCCAAGACCGGTGGCCACAAAGCTACTTTTCCCCCGCGGCGGAAGAATCCCATGTGGCCAATGGCCGTAACTCTACTTTCTTCGGGAGTGTAGGTGCGACGTTCCAAATTTGCGCTGGTTAGGTGGCTGTATATAGCGTCAATCTGTCCTGGCGTGGCCCAAGGGTCGTCACTGAAACCGATGGCCAGTACGTCTGTATTTACTTGAGCGGCGCTCTCGGCCGCGCGCATACTCGGGTCATCAAAGAAGTAGCCAGGCATGCGCGACCATTTGCTCCATTCGAGCATTGCCGCGCCTGGCATGTCTTCCCCTATACCCAACCGACGGCCTGGTACAACTCCCATCACTCTAGAAAACGCGGGTCCCACAATACGCAGGATTAGTCCTACTCTCAGTCGTTCCTTCCAATCTGGAATGGCCCGCGTTACGCCTGCATGGGAGGCGATAGCCACGAATCCCTGCAAGCCTGAGGTTCCGTTGTTTAGGGCCATGGCATGGCCTCCAACACTGTGTCCCACGGCAAAATGGGGCACGTCGGGGATGCGCTCAGTCACCCAACGGGCAACTGCTGGAACATCCTGATTCATCCAGTCCCGCATACTCACGGACCGGTTGACCTTCGGGTTGCCAGAGGCGCCGGTGCCCCGGTAGTCATAGGTCAGGACCGCAAAGCCATGCTCCACGAGATACTCGGCGAAGCCGGTGTAGAGCCATTCGCCTACAGCCGTGGCGGGATGAATAGTTACAGCAGCTATGGTCGGCTCAGTTGGCAGCCGCAACGTTCCCACGACCACAGTTTCCGCAGATACAGGAATACTGACGCGCTCTCCAGTACTGCTGGCGATCCGTTTGTTTGTCATGTCAAACAATATACACAGTACTCCGAGTATCAGTTACCGAATATTGGCTGAGTCAGCCAAACCGGAGCTTGCTGGACGGGTCTTGAGCAATCCAAAGTGGCCCTTGCCGATGGTGATCCGATTTCAGGAGGTTTGT
The DNA here is from genome assembly GCF_054511095.1 of Arthrobacter sp. TMN-49. NCBI lineage: Bacteria > Bacillati > Actinomycetota > Actinomycetes > Micrococcales > Micrococcaceae > Arthrobacter > Arthrobacter sp. TMN-49. Next base: position 69,154 of record NZ_JBTNDH010000019.1, read on the forward strand.
TGCTGAAGGTAATGCCGGTGCCCCAGCTGGGCGAAGAATACCGGCGACCCACCTTGGAACTTCTCTGCCGTTGGTACCTTGCGTCCGTGCTTGTGGTCGGCCTACGTGCTTGAGTGTTTCTCGTGTGCTGCGCCCACTATGTCGCGGAGGATAACCAAATTGCTTTCAAGTGCTTGATCGCCGTCTTCTGTGCTGGCAATCCAGGTCTTTACTCTGCGGCCCGATTGGCGCTTTTCGATAGTAACGAAACCCGCCTCTGCCAGTCGTGTGAGGTTCTGAGAAAGGCTGGAGTCGGAGAGAGCCACGGCATCACGCAAGATGTTGAACTCACACTCATCAACGGACCTGAGGTAGCCCATGATTGAAAAGCGCACGGATGAGTGGATGAGAGTATCTAACTCAAATCTTGCATGGGTCACTGTGTAGCCTTCGCGCCTGAGCGGAATTTTGCTGAGGCAATGAAGAATGGTGCTGATGCCACAGTGGAGAATGCTAAGCCAAGTCCGAGGCTTTCAATGTTGCCACCGACGGCACCGATGACCGCGTTGAGTACCATCCAGCAGCCGACCGATACGTTGAGGGTGTTCTTGCCTCCACGTGGCATGGCTCGCATTCTTCCCATCAACCAAGTGACGATGACCATGAGGGCAAGAGTAGAGCCAAAAACGTAGAGCCGCGCAGGCAATTCCCAAGGAACAACGAGTCCGCCGGGGAATACTAGCAGGCCCGGGAGGGCGCATGCCCAGGGGAACCAGCGCGCGTCGGCGTGCGCGCGTTGCTGTGCCCGGTCAACGGCCTTAAGTGAATTGGCGGCAGCTGTTGGTTCGATCATGAAAGTAATTTAGGGGTTATAAACAATATGCATAGCCATAACACTTCGGTGCCCCGTAAGCCGGTCGGACACCGATACGCACCGCCGGGACGTAAGCGAGGAAATTCAGTGGCAGCTCGTCCCTCAGGGGAACGCTATGCGGGACAGGAAGGGCGTCTAGGGCGTGTCTCCTAATCGACGTTCTTGGGGTTTGACATAATTTTGGGGTGTCTTCTCGTTATTCAGTGTTTTCCGATGTCCAGTGGGAGTTCATCGCTCCGTTGATGCCTGATTCCTCGGGCAAGGCAGGCCGGCCGTTCAATGACACCGGCTGACGACCGAGGGCATCATCTATCGGTATCGGGCCGGGATTCCGTGGCGGGACTTGCCGCCGCATTTTGGTGCCTGGCAGTCAGTATGGAAACGTCACCGCCGCTACAGTCTGGACGGAACGTGGGACCAGGTCCTGGCTGCCTTGCTGGCCCGAGCCGACACGGCAGGGCTGATCAATTGGGAAGTATCTGTTGATTCAACGGTCAACCGCGCCCACCAGCACGGCACCAACCTCCCGCGCCACACAGGGGGAACTATCGAATCACAAGAATCTGCTGAGCGAGCCTGACGACCATGCAATAGGCCGTTCCCGCGGCGGGCTGACCACGAAGATCCACGCCCTGGCCGATGGCAACAATCGCCCCTTGGTGCTGCTGCTCGGTCCCGGCCAAGGCGGCGACGCACCCATGTTTGAGAACCTCCTGGAAGCTCTGAAGGTCGAACGGGTTGGTTCCGGGCGGGCCAGAACCCGCCCGGACCGAGCCATGGCCGACAAGGCCTACTCCTCCAAAGGAATCCGAAGCTACCTGCGTGCCCACGGCATCCAATGCGTGATCCCGGAGAAAGAAGACCAGAAAGCCAACCGCAAACGCAAAGGCTCAGCCGGCGGACGGCCCGTCACCTACGACAAGGAAGCGAACAAACGCCGCAACGTCGTCGAGCGCAGCTTCAACACCATGAAGCAATGGCGCGGACTGGCCACCCGCTACGACAAACTAGCCCAAACCTACCGATCGGCCGCCGCCCTACAGGCCGTCGTCATCTGGGCTACCGCATTAGGAGACACGCCCTAGTGCGCTTCCAACATCAGTGTGCCGTCTGGCTTGTGGATGACGTTCCACCAATGCTCTGTTGCCGTCCAGGCGTTGCCTTTGCTAGGCGCTTGTTTGACCCATTTGATGGCCTCATCCAGCCAGCCGTCCCGGAGTTGACGGCCGATCTCTTGGCGCAACTCGGAGGGAACCGCACGGAGGGACATCGTCAGAGGATTGCTCTCGTGGTCTCGGAGGCCGAAGTAATTTGCCTGTGCGTCGGACGGCCAGTACACCTGCATGACGTATAGGTGCGCTGACTTTATCCGGTCGGACCGGCTGAAGTCGAGGCTGCTAAGACGTACTCCCGCGGAAACCAAAGCTGCGCTTAGTTCATCGCGGCCCAATGGGTACGCCCACCCCTTGGGTAGTTTGTCCCGCTCGTACCGGCCCCAGGGTTCGTCATCTGCCATACCCGCAGCATAGACGGGCGTTCATATTCAAGCATCCCGACAGGGGAACGCTGAGGGCGACACGGTCGCATGGTAGCGCCCGATTGGATCTACTGCGGTTGTCGTTGACTCCCCAGAATGTCAGAATCCATCCCATTCGTTAGCTTGGCGAGGTTGTTGCCGAAGACCTGATTGCTACGCTGGTTGCCATGGCAACGATGTGGTGGAAGACTTTGGAAAGTTTTGAACGGGACCTTAAATCTGCAAATGAGTCGCGCGTCGAAACCATGCGCCAGTGGGCCAGCGACAAGGAAGACGATGCCGACTTGCCGGGATCAGGTCGAAATCCAAAAGCCAGAAGGCATTTCAGGATGATGAGAGTTGCTGCTGAACAAGAACGGGCAAATCGGGACCAGCTGTAGTCGTCGTCGGCGAAGTGACGCCTCTACGGTGTTTGTACCATCGATGCTAAGCCCAGAGTCTTTCGATTGGCTCGGATATGCATCAGAGTTAGGCCCGGATGGGGAACGGTCTTCGGGGCGTTGGGATGTAAGAACGCTGACCAAACCGATGGACCGGAACTACTTCAACCGCTTGTGCCGTCGATCGCCACGAACATTATGCAAGACCTTGGGCGACAGTTTGTCGCCCTGCTGTGCTGCCTTCTTCAGGAGCATCTTGCCCTCTCGTGTGTTCCCGGCCTGCCAGAGAGCGAGGCCAAGGTTATGCAGTGCGTTCGGCTCGCCGGCCGCCACGCTGCGTCGTAGGAGTTCAATCTCCTTCGCCGGATTGCCCACTTTTGAATAGAGATCGGCCAAGACGATCAAGACATCGACTTCTCCGTTTTGGAGGTGCTTTTCAAGCAGGCTGATCGCGTCATTCATGTCTAGTTCGTTTGTGGTCTGGATGTATTCCACTGCCGCCTCGGCGCTAGTTTCGCTACCCTCCCGAAGAACCTTCACGGCTGATACTTCATCACCTAGTGCTCGGTACGACCTGGCTAGTCGGAGCGGCACGAACGGGCTGCTGCCGGCCAACTGCAGCCACTTAATGGTTTCAGCAGGCCTTGCCATCTCCCAGTTCATTTCCCCCAATGCGAATGCCGCCATCGGATCCCCTGCGGCATGGGCTTTCTCGAACTGAACCAGGGCTTCCTTGGGGCGGTTGGCGTCACGTAGCAACGCCCCGTAGTTCAGATACGCTTCCTTCACTCCCCGCTCAATGGCCAGACGGTACAGGACTTCAGCCGCTTCAGACGTGGATATCTGTTGTAGGTCATTGGCCGCATTGAATAGGCCATCCGGGTCGCCGGACAGGATCATCTCCACGGACAACCGAAAGTCCACTGATTGTGTCTCGCTACTAGTCACTGCCCTGCCTGACATCGGGTCCAAGTTGGAACGGTACGAAAAAACCCGGGCCAACTGCCCAGCATCCTAGACAGACTATGACAGTACTTCCAACTGAGCCAGCAAACGACAACTATGCCATTGGGGGAACCTTAACCGGGCATTGTCATGTCTCATTCCTCTGTAGACAGTTCATGTCTCATACCTGTGTAGACAATTGATGTCTCATACCTGTGTAGACGCTTCCGGTCTGAGTAGTGGCCAGACCGGGAGTGTCTCACTTCTTTTT